>NZ_CP046199.1 GCF_012569285.1 Enterobacteriaceae endosymbiont of Donacia proxima | reverse complement strand
TATAAACTTCTATCAAAAAATTTTTAATAACTAACTATTTAGTCAAAATCATTCATATACAATATATTATATACTCTTTTTTTTTTTTTACAAGATCTTTTTAATTATTTAAAAAGGGATTAAAAAGGGATTAAAAAGGGATTAAAAAGAATAACTGACTCATTATATTATATAATATATATAGCGAAGCTACTTGCTATCCCGTTTTTTACTACTTGCTATCCCGTTTTTTACTACTTGCTATCCCGTTTTTTACTACTTGCTATCCCGTTTTTTACTACTTTGTTATTTTTAAATAATTTATTAATTTTTAAAACATGAATATTGATTTCATAAAAAATTTTAAAATTATTTTTGACATATGAAAAAAATTAGATATAATTAGGTAATGATTTTATTTACTTTTGGGTTTTTATTGAAAATAATAACGAACTAACTAGAAAATGTTTCTTTCTTTCATATATATTTGTTTGTTTGTTTGTTGTATTTATTAGTTAACAATATAAAAAAGTTCTTTTGTTTTTTTTTGGAGGGATTTTAAAAAATAAATTATGTTATTAAAATTTACTTTATTTATTAAAAAAACCGTTATTTAGTTTTTTTAACAATGTCTAATTTTATATGTATTTGTTAAGTTTTACATGTGCAAAAGACAGTTTTATAAAAGAATTAATTTACTCATTAAAAAGAGTAAATTTTTTAGAAAAAAAAAAAGAGAAATAGAAAAGAAAAAAATAAGGGAATCTTTTTCTTTTTGTACATTAACAAAAAAACTTGAGACAAAAAATTTTTTTCCAAATATTTCAAAAAATAGAAGAGCAGTACCTAATATTATTTTGCGTAGTTCTTTATTTGGTATTTTAAAAAAAGGATATAGAAGATATGAAAGAAATATTTTAAAAACATCATTAAATGATTTTTTTATACGTTTTACAGGAGAAAGTTTAGATCAATCAGATTTAGATGTTTGGTTAGAATGTTTATATCGATTTTCTCAAGTTCCTTTAGGTGGAGAAGTTATTTTTTCGTCTTTTTCTTTTTTAAAATCTATAGATAGAACAACAGGCAAGAAAGATTATGAATGGTTAAAAACATCTTTAACTAGATTATCTATTTGTAGTATAGAAATTAATTATAAAAATTATTTTTATATAGGTCATTTATTACATGAATGGTATAGAAATGACAAAACAAAAAAAAATATTATTTTGTTAAATAAAAATATAACATCTTTTTTTACAAAATCTATATGGACTATAGTTTCTTTAAAAGAACGAAAAAAATTAAAAGGAAAACCATTATCTCAATGGTTGCATTGTTTTTATTGTACTCATAATATTCCTTTATGTTATAAAGTAATAACTTTAAAAAATTTATGTGGTAGTAAGATAATAATCTTGTGGAAATTTAGACAAATTTTAAAAAAATCTTTATATGAAATTTCATTAGCAACAGGATGGAATTGCTGGATAGATAAGAATGATTTTGTGCATGTTATTAAACAAAAGAAATAATTTTATTATACTTTGAAGTAAATATATTATAAAATATATTTAAAATTTTATTCATAACATAAAATGAAATGATTAATATAATTAAAAAAAAAAATATCATTTATAATGATAATATTAATAATTTTAAAAATATTTTTCCAAATATAAATAAAGAAAGTATTGCTTTTTTGGGGCCTTTATATAGTTATTCACATTTAGCTGTTTTAACTTACATTAATAATTTTTTTATTAATAAAAAAATTATTAATGTAAGTTGTCAAAATTTTACTGAAATTTTTTTTTGTATTAAACAAGGTTTAATTAAATTAGCTATAGTACCTATATATAATAATATTACAGGAGTTATTACAGAAGTATCTAATTTATTAAAAATTAATAATATTTATTTACGTGTAAAAAAAGTTTTAAAATTACCTATTAAACATTGTTTAGTTTCTAATAAAAAAAATTTTATTTTAAATAAAATAAAAAAAATTTATAGTCATTCTGAACCACTAAAACAATGTAGTTTTTTTATAAATCAAAATCCATTATGGGAATTAAAAACTTGTCCTAGTACTTCTTTTGCTATGAAGTTAATTAAAAATTCTTCATCAGGGGAAATAGCAGCTATTGGAAATGAAACAGCTGCTATTTTTTATGAACTATATATTTTAAAAAAAAATATATCAAATAAAAAAAATAATAAAACTTTTTTTTTGGTTTTAAAAAAAAATTAATATAATGTACAAATATCATTATTAATGATATTATCGATATTACCATGAATTATCACATTATTTTTAATCCATGAAGATCCGTTTTTTATATGAAAATTATTTACAAAAATTTCAATCATATTTTCTTCATCTAATCCATTAAATTTTAATGTTCCAGGCGTTAAAACTTTAATATTTTTAAAAAAAATATTTTTAAATTGGGGAATATTTTTTTCTTCATTTTTTTCTTTATTTTTTATATTATCCTTATAACTAGTATCTAAAACAACAGGATTTTTTACATTAAAAATACAAATATTTTCATAATGAATATTTGTCACTACCCCACCTCGTGTAATATCACTTTTAATTCTTAATCCATTAGTTGTATTTTGTAATGTTAAATTCTTAACAAGAATATCATTTACTCCACTATTTGTTTCACTACCTATGGACATACCATGTCCATACCCAAAATTATTATTTATAATAGTTATATGTTTAGATTCTCCATTATTACCAGCTTTAATAGCTATATTATCATCTCCTGTACTAATATTAGAATGTGCAATTGTTATATTTTGGGAGGAAGAAGGGTCTATCCCATCTGTATTACGAGCATCAGCAGGAGTATTTATTTTTATCCCCCAAATAGTTAACCCGTTTGTTTGATAAGATACAATATGAAAATTTGGTGAATTTATTAAATGTAATTTATATATAATTATATTATGTCCTGAATTAATATTAATTAAATGAGGATTATTTTGTTTTTTATGACTAATTTTAGCTTCTGTAGCTAATTGCCACCAAGTATATTTTTTATTTTTTAATATAATTCCTCCTTGTCCGTCAATATAACCCTCCCCATATAAACCACTATTTTCACCTTTTAAAATTATGAAAGGATTACAACCTTTACCAATATCATCTAATACTCCACAAGTTTGATGACCTTTATCATATAAAACAGGATCATTAATAGCAGATAAAATAACTTTTTTATTAATTAAAATCCCCCCAAAAGAAGGAATAATTATAGGTCCAGAATAAAAATGTGTATCTCCATTATTAGATGGCATTAAACTAATTACTTTATGTTGTTTAGCACAACTTATAACAGCATTATTAATTTCAGTAGTATAATCTTTATTATCATCAGCTATTAATGTTTTACATATTTTAGGTATTACTGGTTCAGTAATAGAACGCGTGTCTTCTGCATATCCACAATTATGAAAAAATAAAATTACAATTATAAATATAGTATGAAAAAAATTTTTTTTTACATTTCTATAAAATAATATTTTCATTTTAAATTATTTCATATCAAAGAAAAACATATTATTATTATATAATATTTTTTTGATTAAAAAATTGTTTTTAATCAAAAAAATAAATTATTTAGTTTTCTCTTGAACACAAAAAACAGTAAAAATATTACTAATAATTCCTTTATCAATTTTTCTACTTAAAAAATCAACATAAAAATGTAAAGGATCACGAAAATACATATTTCTTATAGAAGTAGAAGTCCACACGTAATTAAATCTATCAACGATAGGCCATCCGTACTTACTAAGTAAATCAGTACCTGGATAAAGATCATAAAAATCTAATAACTCTTCTCTATTAGGTAATCTAGCATTTCTTGTTTTACAAAAATCTTCTCCATTATACCAAGTAAATTTTGCCCAATCTTCATTTAAATAATGATATACTTGATCTCCTGTACGTTCAGAAAACAAGGCAGGTCTATGAAATTTTAACCCATTAATTGATAAAACATCAGTCATATGTCCATACATCCTAGCATACAAATTATTAGGACTAGTAGGGACTGTAAAAATTACAGAAATTTTTTTACTAATAATATTATCTGCACTAATTTTAAGAAAGGTACGTACTCCAATACCATGTGGATCAGATATTTTAACTTTTAATTCTCCTTTTTTATCTGTGTAAGATATAAAATTATCTCCATCATAAGATTTTTTATTTGTTATATCTTCAAAATGGAATTTACCACTATCTTTTCTAGTATATCCTTGCTGATCCATAGCTAAAATATTAGTTATTTTAACTTCTGAAGTTTTTACTCCTTTACCATGTTTGTCAAATACTTTTACGGATAGATTAATAGATTCACTTACTTTTGTAAATAAATTTGGAGGATCTGCTGTAACTTGCATATTATCTGAAAAGATAGAAATTATATTAATAGTATCGCTAATGTCTTTATTGATAATATTATTGATTTTAACCTTTATTAAAGCTTTCCCAGGAGAAGTACTTTTAATTATTGCAGTATATGTCCCTTTGGGATATTCATGAACTTTACTAATATCTATATTAAAAAGATCAGGAAAATTACCACTATCAACTACAAAATTAATATTTTTTATATTTGTTAATGGTTCATTATTATTATCTCTAGCTTCAAAAGTAATTTTTGCTTTTTCAGAATTAATTAATATAGTTTTAGGAAAAATGTTTAAACTTGAAAATTTTTTATTTATTAAAGGAGAAAAAACATTAATTTTAATATAAGAAACATCTTTATTCCCTAATAAATCATAAGCTGTAACTTTGATTATATAATTATTATTTTTTTCTCTTTGAGAATCGTAATGAGGTAATTTAATTATATAATTATTATGAATTGATTTAATAGCTCCACCTTTTTGAAAAAAGCTATTTTTACTATGAAAATATATATTTTTAACTTTATTTACAGAATTTACTATAACTCCTAAAGAATGTTCGCTCCCAGGAAACCCTGAAATTTCTTTTTTTGTAAATAATTTAATTAAAAACTTTTTTCTATACTCTAAAATTATATTATTATTTCTTTTAACAAAATTATATCTGTGATCATAAGAAGATGAAAAAATATTATGAGTTTTATTATATATTTGATCATGAAATGGAGTATTTAACTCTAAGTTAAGACTACCTCCAAATTGGATACTATTTTTAGTATAACTAGTTTTTATTGTTTGAATAATAAAAGAAAAAATTGGTATAGGAGTATATTTTATACTAAATGAATAAAATAAAGGAGAAAATAACTTTTCATGTTTTTTAGCATTATTATCTAGTTTATATCCTATATTTCCATAATATTTTTCAAGACCTAATTTAAATATTACTTCTGGTAATTTTAAAAAATATCCTTCAACATTAATATCCCATCCTGTTGCAGGTTTTGAGAAATACTCATCATCATTAATATAATCATACTGATTATGGTATTTTTTACCATTTAAAAAATTTTGATTTTGATGCCACCATCTACTTAATCCATAATACATATTAGTACTTATTTTAAAAAATTCTTTCCATAATTCTAAACCTAATCCTATTCTCGCATTATCTAATGTAAAATCGTAATCGAAAAAACTATTAATTCCTAATAAATAATTGTTATCAAATGATAATTTTCTAATTCCAAAACCAAAGTTATTCTGATTCCTATCATCTGTTTTATGTATATTATTTTGTATAAAAAAAATGTAATCTTCCCCTTCTATAAAAGGGAAAAATAAAGCTAATTCTGAATTATTTAAATTTAAGTTTTCATCTAAATTAATTTTAACTAAAGATTTTCCGTTTAATTTAAATTTTTCGAATATCCTATCTATAAGTGACTTGACTGTGTCATTAACTTCTAGGTTAAATTTATTCAAAACATTTAACTTAATATTTTTTATAAATATTTTTTTATTAGAAAAATTGTTTTTTACTGAAAATAATGAGTTAATTAAATTTTTTTTATCAAGATTAATATCTTTCTCTATTTTTCTATCTTTTTCTTGATAAAAATCAGAAACGTAGTTTTCTGAGTAATTATTATTATAATTCTTTTTTATATTACTCCAATTTATTTCTTTTTTACTTAAAGGTTTTTCAAAATAAGTATTTTTTAATACGTTTAAAATCTCATTATCTTTTTTTATTAAAAAGTCTATATATTTACTATTATTACTCAGTTCTATTTTAGAGTATAAAAAAATATATTTTCTTTTAACTTTTTTTAAAAAACATATTTTTTGTATAAAACAACTAATCTCTCTTTTTATTTTTTTTTTTTGTTTATAGATAGTAATTTGTTTTTTTATTTTACTATTTTTACGGAAAATTACAGCATTACTAGTTGATATAATCACCAAATTTAGCAGTACACAAAATACTATAATTTTTTTCAATTGATTTAAAATCAAAAATATTTTTTTCTTCAT
>NZ_CP046198.1:398628-458077 GCF_012569285.1 Enterobacteriaceae endosymbiont of Donacia proxima | reverse complement strand
TTTATAATCCAAATTAAATAAAATTTATTTTCATATATTTATAAAATAAATAATTAAAATAATGAAATCGTATAAATAATTTGTATATTTTTTTAAAAAAAATTAATGTTTTATGTTTTTTAATTCATATAAATAAGATGAAATATCTATGTATAGTTTTTTAATTCCAATATTATATTTAGACGACACTAAATAAAATTTTTTTATATATTGATATTTTATTAAAATTTCTTTAATATAAGATATTATATAATTTGAATTATGTAATAAATCAATTTTATTAAAAATAATCCATTGTTCTTTTAATAATAATTTATCATTATATTTAGTAATTTCGTTTTTTATGATATTTAAAATATTAAATATATCATATTTTATATCAATAATTGATATATCTATAATATAAAAAATCAAATTACAATTTTTAAAATATTTAATAAAATCTAAACCTAATCCTTTGCCTAAAAAAGAATTTTTGATAATACCTGGCACATCTAATATAGAAATGTTAGAATTATCTAATTTATTTTTAATAATACCTAAAATAGGTTTTGTAGTTGTAAAAATATAATTATTAATTTTAGTTTTAGCTGAAGATATGTTTTTAACAAATGTTGATTTTCCAGAATTAGGTAATCCTAATATACCTATGTCCACTTTTAAAATTAATTCTAATTTAATTTTTTTCTTTTCTCCTAAAGAACCTATAGTTTTTTTATATGGAGTTCTATTTATAGATGATTTAAAATTAATATTTCCTAATCCGTTTTTTCCACCTTTTGCAATTAAAAATATTTGATTATTATTTATTAAAGATACTAAAACTATATTTTTTTCTACATCAGTAATTTTTGTGCCTAAAGGTACTTGAATAATTAAATTTTTACCATTTTTCCCGGTACGTTTCTTATTTTTCCCATTTAAACCATTACCAGCTACATAATTATTTTTATAATGAAAATTTTTTAAATTATTAATATTATGATTAGCTATAATATATATATTACCTCCATTACCTCCATTACCTCCATCAGGTCCTCCTTTTGGAAGAAACCTTGCACGATAAAAACTAATACATCCATCTCCCCCTTTACCTGCTTGAACATGTATAATTACTTCATCAAAAAATTTCATTATAACTCCATTATATAAAAAAATATTTAAATAATATATATCTAATAGATAAAATAATTATTAATACAAAACAATCAATTATCAAAATTATATATTAATAACATTAATATATAATTTTTTTCGTAATCCTTTATGAGTAAATTTTACAATACCATTAATTTTAGCAAATAAAGTATGATCTTTACCACACCCTACATTATTTCCTGCATGAAATTTAGTACCTCTTTGTCTTATTAGAATGTATCCAGATTTTACTTTCTCTCCCCCATAACATTTTATTCCTAATCTTTTAGAATGTGAATCTCTACCATTTCTAGAAGATCCTCCTGCTTTTTTATGTGCCATAATTTTTTTTTCCTTTTATATTGAAAATATAATTTTAATAATTTTTATATTAGTAAATAATTGACGATGACCTTGTATTTTACGATAATGTTTCCTTCTACGAAATTTAACCACTTTAATTTTTTTATCTTTTCCATGTGAAATTATTTCTGCTATAACTTTTCCCCCGGGGATTACAGGTTTTCCTATATTTAATTTATTATTATTAGAAATTAATAGAACATTATTAAATTCAATCTTTTTCCCGATAATGCCTTGTATTTTTTCTAATTTAATAATTTGTCCTTCTATAACTTTATATTGTTTTCCACCATTATCAAAAATAACATACATAAAATTATAATCCTTATAAAAAATTTATTAATATAATAGTTATTATATTTATAATAACTTTATATTAATAAATTTAACTTTTTAACCTTATTATTTTGGCACCTAAATTGATTAACTTATTTTCTATATTTTCATAACCACGATCGATATAATTAATGTTATTAATTATAGTTATACCTTTAGCAATACATCCTGCTAAAACTAAACTTATTGCACCTCTTAAATCATTTGCTTTAATTTCAGAACCATAAAGTGAATTTACACCTTTACAAAATACTTTATTATCTTTAATAAAAATTTTAGCTCCCATTTTTATTAATTCATATATATATATAAAACGATTTTCGAATATAGTTTCTGTTATTATACTTTTACCTAATGCAATACAATTTAATAAAGTAAATTGAGGTTGTATATCAGTAGGAAATTGAGGATATGGACCTGTTGTAATATTAATAGCTTTAGGTTTTTTATTATTCATATTAAGACTGCACCAATCTTTACCTATTTGAATTTTTGCACCTACATATTTCAATTTTTTTAACAAAATATCTAAATATTTAGGATTAGTATTTTTACATAAAATTTGACCTTTAGATATAGCAGCTGCTATTAAAAAAGTTCCGGTTTCAATTCTATCTGGCATAATAGTATAAATACCTCCTGTCAATCTTTTAACTCCTTTAATTATAATTTTTTTAGTCCCCCCGCCTTTAATATTTGCACCTATCATATTTAAAAAATTAATTAAATCTTCTATTTCAGGCTCTTTAGCTGCATTTTCAATTATAGTTATGTTATTAGCATAAATTGCTGCTAAAATACTATTAATAGTAGCTCCTACACTACTTTTTTTCATAAAAATATGAGCACCTTGAAATCTATTATTTATAGATGCTTTAATGAATTCATTTTTAATATAAATATTAGCACCTAATTTTTTTAAATTTTTAATATGCAAATCAATTGGTCTTTGGCCTATAGAACATCCACCAGGTAAATATATTTTTATTTTTTTAAAACGTATTAATAATGGACTTATTAACCAAATAGAAGCTCTAATAGATTGAATCAATTTTTTAGGTAAAATATAATTTTTGTATAAATTATTTGCATTTATTGTTAATGATTTACCTTTTTTTATTTTTACACCTAAAGTTAAAAGTAATTTAATAGTTATATCTATATCTTTTAATTTAGGAATATTTTTAATTTCTATTAATTCATTTGTTAAAAGAGATGCAAATAAAATAGGTAAAGCAGAATTTTTTGATCCAGAAATACTAACTTTTCCTTTTAATTGTACTGGACCTTGTATTAGAAATTTATCCATATTAAACTCTATAAATATTAATAGAATTAATTAAAAAAATAATTAATTTTGTTTTAAGATTAAATTTTTAAAATAAATAAAAATTTAACGTTTAGAAAATTGAGGACTACGTCTAGCTTTTTTTAAACCAAATTTTTTACGTTCTACTTTACGATCATCTCTAGTAATAAAACCTGCTTTTTTTAAATCTTTTCTAAAAAAATTATCATATTTTATTAAAGCTCTTGTAATACCATGTCTAATTGCTCCTGCTTGGCCTGAAACACCGCCTCCTTTAACAGTGATATATAAATCAAATTTATCACGCATTTTAACCAATTGTAAAGGTTTTAATACCATAACACGATGTGTATTTCTAGTAAAAAAAATATTTATTTCTTTTTTATTAATTAATATATTGCCAGTTCCTATTTTTATAAAAATTCTCGAAGAAGAACTTTTTCTTCTTCCTGTTGTATGATAATTATAATTTATTTTATTCATAAATTCATGTCCTTAATAAAATAATTAAATATTTAAAATATTATTTTTTTGTGCTATATGTTTATGTATTGTTCCTGTATAAATTTTTAATCTATTTAACATTAATATTCCTAATTTATTTTTAGGCAACATTCCTTTGACAGAATGTTGAATAACTTTACAGGAATTTTTTATCATTAATTTCTCTAATGATATTTTTTTTAATCCTCCTGAATATCCACTATGACTAAAATAAAATTTATTTTTTAATT
Organism: Enterobacteriaceae endosymbiont of Donacia proxima; assembly: GCF_012569285.1. Lineage (NCBI taxonomy): Bacteria > Pseudomonadati > Pseudomonadota > Gammaproteobacteria > Enterobacterales > Enterobacteriaceae > Enterobacteriaceae endosymbiont of Donacia proxima. Next base: position 454,198 of record NZ_CP046198.1, on the reverse strand, counting down.
TATTTCCAGTTATTTTAATTTTACTAGCATTTATAACTATAATATAGTCACCTATATCAATATGAGGTAAATATAAAATTTTATGTTTACCCATCAAATAATGGACAATTATACTAGATAATCTTCCTAAAATTTTATTTTCTGCATTTATAATAAACCATTTACGATTAAACTTTTTATTTAACAAAATATTCATTTTATATATATCCAAAATGTAAAAAATTTTATTTAAATTATTTATTTTTAATTTTTTAATAAAAAAATACATATTATTATTAAAATATGATAATATAGATAAATAATAAATGCAATTAGTCTTTTTATTTTTAAATTTATTCTATCGAATAAAATAAAATAGAATAAATAATGTAATTTTTATTTATATAAAAATTAATGTAATAGATTTGTTTTAAATAAAATATTTTTCTTTTATTTTTTTGGTGAACTTTATGAGTATAATTTCTGCAAAAAAAAAAGAAGCTAATTTAATTAAAATATTTAAAAATTTAATAAAACAAGAAAAATTTAGTACTCAGGTTGAAATTGTTCGTGCTTTACAAGAAGAAGGATTCCAGAATATTAATCAATCTAAAGTTTCTAGAATGTTAACTAAATTTGGTGCAGTAAGAGTTAGAAATATAAAAATGGAAATGGTGTATTGTTTTCCCCTAGAATTAGGTGTTCCTAATACAACAAGTCCATTAAAAAATTTAGTATTAGATATTGATTATAATGATATTTTAATTATTATTCATACAAGTCCAGGAGCTGCACAATTAATTGCACGATTATTAGATTCTTTAGGAAAATCAGAAGGTATATTAGGTACTATTGCCGGTGATAATACTATTTTTGTAGTACCTACTCGTCTTTTTAAAACGATTCATTTATATAATTCTATTCAAAATTTATTTGAACAAAAATTATAATTTTATTAATTATTTATCTTTTTATATATTTCATACCTTTCATATAAGGTTGAAGTACATCAGGGATTTTAATCGTTCCATTTTTAAGTTGATAATTTTCTATAATAGCAGCTAATGTTCTGCCTACAGCTAAACCAGAACCATTTAAAGTATGTATAAATTTAATTTTTTTATCTTTTATTCTTCTATATCTAGCTTTTATTCTCCTAGATTGAAAATCACCCATATTAGAACAAGAAGATATTTCATAATATTGATTTTTTGAAGGAAACCATACTTCTAAATCATAAGTTTTACTTGAAGCAAAACTCATATCTCCTGTACATAATAATATTTTTCTATATGGTAAATTTAATAATTGCAATATTTTTTCTGCATGTACAGTAATTTGTTCTAAAGTTTTTATTGAAAATTTTGGTTTTACTAATTGTACTAATTCTACTTTATCAAATTGATGTGTACGTATTAATCCTTTATTATATTGACCATATGACCCAACTTCTGATCTGAAACAGGGGCTATGAGCAACATATTTAATAGGTAATTGATTTTCTCCAATAATTTTATTAGATACTAAATTAGTTAATGGTACTTCTGCTGTAGGAATTAAAAAATATTGACATTTATTATTATCTTTACCATTTTTTATATGGAAAAGATCTTTATTAAATTTAGGTAATTGTCCAGTACCATATAAAGCATTTTCTTTAACTATATATGGTATATAAACTTCTTGATAATTATGCTGATTTATATGTATATCTAACATAAATTGGATAAGTATCCTATATAAATAAGCTATTGTTCCTTTTAATACGAAAAATTTTGATCCACTTAAATGAACACCAGATTCTATATCAATTCCTTTATGTAATAAACCTAATTCTAAATGATCTTTTATCGTAAAATCATAATTAATTATTTTACCCCATTTTTTAATTTCTTTATTTTTTGTATTATCAATTCCTATAGGAACCTCATGAAGAGGTAAATTAGGAATAGAAGAATAAATATATTCTATGTTTTTTTTAATATTATCTAATAGAGATTTATATTTTAAAATATTATTAGTCATAATAATAGATTTTTGTTTTAAATCATAAATATTATTAATATCTTTTTTAGATAAAATAGAAGATATCTTATTTTTTTCTATTTGTAATTTTTCTATTCTAATTTGAAATAATTTTCGTTTTGTTTCTAATTTATTTATTAAATTAATATCTAAAATAAAATTTCTTTTTTTTAACATTTTATATACATAATTAATTTTATTACGTAATAATTTTATATCTAACATAATGTTTTTCTTAAAAATGGAAATATAATATTTTACTATAAAATTAAAATTTATATAAATTTTTTTTAAATTATTAATTTAAATATTCGATATTTTATATATAATAAAATAAATATTTTAAGTAATTAAAAAATATGAAAAATATAAAAAAAACAAAATTACTAATTATAGGTTCTGGACCTGCTGGTTATACAGCTGCTATATATGCAGTAAGAGCAAATTTAAATCCTATTTTGGTAACAGGAAATGATATTGGAGGACAATTAATAAAAACATTTAATATAGAAAATTGGCCAGGAAATTTTCCTAAAATAACAGGCCAAAAATTAATGGATAATTTATATAATCATACAATATTTTTAAAAGCTAATATTATTAATGATACAATAATTAAAATTATTAATTTCAAAAAAACACCTTTTATTTTAGAAGGTAATTTAAATACATATATATGTAATAGTATTATTATTGCTACTGGATCAAATCCTAAATCTTTAGGTTTATATTCAGAAAAAAAATTTATGGGTAAAGGAGTGTCATCATGTACTATTTGTGATGGATTTTTTTTCCGTAATAAAATAGTTTCAGTTATAGGGGGGGGTAATACTGCTATAGAAGAAGCAATATATTTATCTAATATTGCTTCTAAAGTACACTTAATACATAGAAAAAATATTTTTAATGCCGAAAAAATATTACTTAGTAAATTAAAATTTTTAATAAAAAATAAAAAAATATTTTTACATACTCCTTATGTACTAAAAGAAATTTTAGGCGACGAAAAAGGAGTTAATAGCATTAAAATTAATTCTATTCATAATAATAATATTATAAATATTTCAACATTAGGTGTATTTATATTAATAGGTACTATTCCTAATAGTAATTTATTCAAAAATAAAATAAAATTAGATAAAGATGGTTATATTATTACAAATAATTATAAATTAAATAATTTAAATTTTACACAAACAAGTGTACCTGGTATTTTTGCAGCTGGTGATGTTATGGATAAAAATTATAGACAAGCAATTACATCAGCAGCTACAGGATGTATGGCTGCATTAGATGCACAAAAATTTTTAAATAATATTAATAAATAATTCATTTAATTTTAAATTAAAAAAATTAAATTTTAACGACTACGAAAAATTATTCTACCTTTTCCTAAATCATATGGAGTTAATGCTACAGTTACTTTATCTCCAGTAAGAATACGAATATAATTTTTTCTCATTTTTCCTGAAATATGTGCTGTTATAATGTGCCCATTTTCTAGTTTTACATGGAAAATAGTATTAGGTAAAGTATTTAATACTATACCTTGCATTTCTATATTATCTTTTTTAGACATTATTATTCCTTATTAATATAATTATAATATTATAATATTATATTATTTTTAATATAATTCCAGTAATATTCTCTTTTATCTATTAAATTATTATGTTTTCCTTTTTCAATTATAGAACCGTTATTTATTAAATAAATATAATCCATTTTTTTTAAAATATAAATATCATGTGTTATAATTATAACAGTCTTTTTGTAAAAAAATGATAAAATTAATTTTATTATTTTAATAGATGAAGTTTTATCTAATCCTTCTGTAGGTTCATCTAATAAGATTAAATTTCCATTATGAATCATAATTCTTGCAAGACCTAATTTTTTTAATTCTCCTCCAGAAAGAAATCTTCCTCCGTCACCCATCCATGTATTTAAACCTTCATCATTTAATAACTTTTCTAAACCTACTAATCTTAAAATTTTTATTAAATAAGCATCATTAAAATTTTTATTATTTTGATTATTTAATAAAATATTATTTCTTAATGTATCACTAAAAAGATATATTTTTTGGGACATTACACTTATATTATTTCTTAATAAAGATAAATTCCAATTTTTTAAATTATATCCATTTAAGAAAATTTTACCTTTTACAGGATCCCATGCTCTAGTTAATAACATAAATAATGTTGATTTCCCACTACCATTATGTCCAGTAAAAGCTATTTTTTGATATTGATGTATATATAATGATATATTTTTTAATATGTATATATTTTTTTTATTAAAATAGAATGATAAATTATCTATTTTTAATAAAATTAAATAATTATTATTTTTTATAATATTATTTGTAAATATTATGGTAGGTTTTTTTTCTATTAAATAGAAGATTTTTTTAGCTGATAAAAAAATTTCATGAATATTTTGAAAAACATTACTTAAAGGAGATAATATTTTATAAAATGTAATAAAAAATAATAAAAATAATATAATTTGATATTTATATATATTATTATAATAATAATATATTATTATTAATAATATATTAATATTAATCACAATATTCATTAATAATTTAGATTGGACATTATAATTATTTTTTATTAATTGTATCTTTTTTAATCTTAATTCTAAATTATCTATTTTATAAGATATATATTTTATTCCTTCAAATATTTTATATTCTGTATGTTGTAAAATAAAATTATTTATGTAAAAAAAATATCTTTCTTTTAAAGAAATATATTTTTCTCCTATTATTTTACCTTTTTTGTAAAAATAAAAAAAATAAAATAATATTAAAAATAAAATAGTAATACATAATATTATACAAAAAATAAAATTAATAATACTTAAATAAATTAAAACTATAATAGTTATTATACTAATAACTATTATGGGAATTAATATTCTTATATATAAAAAATCTAAAATTTCAATATCTGAAATTAATATATTTAATATTTTAATATTAAACATAGACATTAAATTAGATGGATATAAAGGAAATATTTTATTAAAAATTAATATTCTAAAATTATTTAATAAATATAAAGTATTATTATGTTGAATTAATTTTTCAAAGTATTGTGTAATAGTTTTTATTATAGAAATTATTCTAATAATTATTGTAGGTATTATATAATTATAATACGTATTATTATTTTTTATTCCAATTAGAAAAGTAGAAGTTAATAAAGATCCGGATATTATAGATAATAATAAATTCATCAAATTATTAATTATTGATAATAATATACCTAACATAATTTTTTTAAAAAACTTACTATTATATTTAAAATAATATAATAAATAAAACATATTAAATTACTCTTTTAAAGAATATATTATTTTTTTTATATAAATTTTTATGATATGATTTTTTTATAATTTGCCCATTTTTCATATACCAAATTTCATTATAATAATTAATTTGATTAATTTTATGTGTGATAGTTATACTTATTTTTGAAGTTGACAAATTCTTTTTTATTGTTTGTAAAATATCATTTTGACTATTAATATCTATATTAGCTATAGGTTCATCTAATAATAGTAACATATAATTTTTAATTAATGCTCTAGTAATTACTATTTTTTGAATTTGTCCTACTGACAAACATATATTTTCTTTATTAATAATAGTATTTAATCCATTAGGTAATTTTTTTAAAAAATTAATTATATTAATTTTTTTTAAAATATTATTTATTTTAATTTTATCTAATTTTTTGGAAAAAAATAAATTTTTTTTAATTGTTGTTGCAAATAATTGAGGATTTTGTTGGACACATGATATTTGTTTATACCAACTACATAAATTAATTTTATTAAATTCAACATTATTTATTTTTAAAGATCCTTCATATGGATAAATTCCAAGAAAAACATTCAATAATGTTGTTTTACCAGCTCCATTAGGACCTGTAATAATTATATTTTGTCCAGAAAATATTTCAAATGATATAGGACCTATTAATATATGTCTTTTATTATTTTTTATAACTAAATTAGTAGCTTTAATTGTTAATTTTTTAGTTTGTTTTAAAAAATAATTTTTTTTTATATTTAAACTAATAGATTTATTATCTAATAATTGCACAATATTATTTGCAGCTCCAATAGCTTTTGATTTTATATGGTATAATATACCTAAATTATTAAAATTTTGAAAATATTCAGAAACAATAATAAGTATAAAAAAACTATGTAATATTTTAATATTTTTATTGTAAAAACCGATCTTTATTATATGTAAATATGAAAAACTGAAATACATAATAATAAAAGCTAAAGCAATAGAAGAAAAAAAATCTAAAATAGCAGAAGTTAAAAAAACAATTTTAAATATTTCAAAATTTTTTTTTCTTAATTTTTCAACAAATAATATCATTTTATTTATTTCAATTTTTTGAAAATTAAATATTCTAATAGTTTCTATTCCTTTTAATCTATCAAAAAATATTCCACTTAAAATAGATAATATTTTAAAATTTTTTTTATTTTTATTTATAGTTTGATCTCCAATTAATATTATAAAAAATATTATTAAAATACTTATAATAATTATTATAATTCCAAATATCCAACTAATCAAAAATATAGTAATTAAAGTTACTAATGAAAACATCGTAACTGCAAAATATTGAGGTATATATTGATGATAATAATCATGTAAATTTTCTATATTATTTATAATTAAAGATAAAGTAACTCCTGAAGATTGATTTTTAAAATAATTAAAATATTGTGAGGTTAATTTATGCAGAATTTTTTTTCTAATAAAAAATATAATTTTTTGACTATATAAAAAATTATACTTTTCTATTAAAAAAGAAAGTAATACATTCATTATGAAACATAATAACATAATTTTATAATAAAAAAGAACATTTTTTTTATTTGTATTTAAAAAAAAAAATTCTACTTGTGTCGTTAACATCCAATTTTTTATTATTAATAATAATATATTAATAAAATTTAAAAAATAAGATATCATTAATATATTTTTAGCTAAAAAAATATTTTTCTTTAACCAAAAAAGTGTTTTTTTTTCTTTATATATATTCATATTTAGTAAATAATTTTATGAAAAATAAAATTATACTATGTTGAATATATCAACATAGTCTATAAAATTCATTTATAATTGTTCTTCGATCCTAATTAATTGATTATATTTAGCATTTCTATCAGAACGACTCATAGAACCAGTTTTAATTTGATCTGCATTTGTACCAACGGCTAGATCAGCAATAAATGTATCTTCTGTTTCTCCAGATCTGTGTGATATAATAACCTTATATCCTGATTTTTTAGCTATTTTTATAGTTGATAATGTTTCTGTAAGAGATCCAATTTGATTTAATTTTATTAATATAGAATTAGCAATATTATTCTTAATGCCTTTTTTTAAAAATTTAGGATTTGTGGCAAATAAATCATCACCTACTAACTGAATTTTATTACCTAATAATTTAGTTTGATATATAAAACCTTCCCAATCATTTTCATCTAAACCATCTTCTATAGATGTAATAGGATATTTTTGAGTTAAATTATATAAAAAATTTGTGAATTCTTTAGAAGAAAAATTAATATTTTCACTTTTTAAATGATATTTATTATTAAAAAATAATTCAGATGCAGCACAATCAATAGCAAAAGTAATATCTTTACCAAGTATATACCCTGCATTTTTAATTGCTTGTGAAATCATATCAAATGCTTGATTATTATTTTTTAAATTAGGAGCATATCCACCTTCATCTCCAACTGAAGTAATTAGTTTATGTTTTTTAAGCACGAATGATAAATGATGAAAAATTTCTGAACCACAACGTATTGCTTCTTTAATATTTCTTGAATTAATAGGTTGGATCATAAATTCTTGTATATCTAAATTATTATCTGCATGTTTCCCACCATTAATAATATTAATCATAGGTATAGGCATAAAAAATTTTTTATCTATACTATAGATATCAGCAATATATTTATATAATGGTAAACGATGAAATAAAGCAGATGCTCTAGCATTAGCTAATGAAACAGCTAAAATAGTATTAGCTCCTAAATTAGATTTATTTTCAGTATTATCTAAATTAATCATAATTTCATCAATACATGATTGATCAGATGAATTTTGATGAATTAAATATTTATTTAAAATAGTATTAATTATTTTTACTGATTTTAAAACTCCTTTCCCTAAAAATCTTTTCTTATTATTATCACGTAATTCTATCGCTTCTTTAGATCCTGTAGAAGCTCCAGAAGGGACAGAAGCAATTCCAATAATATTATTATTTAAATGAACTTCTGCTTCAATAGTAGGATTACCTCTAGAATCGATAATTTCTCTACCTATTATTTTTTTTATTTTAGACATTTTATTTCCTTAATATAATTCATAAATACTTATAATAAATTATTTTTAAATTTATATATGAAAAAAGTATTTAAAATAAATATAAATTTAACTTTTTTTTATATAAATTTTATTAATTAATTTTTTTTTTTTGAAATCTTTTAATAGAAGATAAAATCTCTTTTTGAGCTTGAAATAAATCTCCCCAATTCTCTATTTTACACCATTTTTTGTTTTCTAAATCTTTATAATGTTTAAAAAAATATATAATTTGTTGTTGTAATAGTTTTGGTAAATCTTTAATTTTTTTAATTAATGAATATTCTTGTGAAATTTTATTATGTGGTACTGCAATAATTTTTTTATCATCTCCTGATTCATCTGTCATATTTAATATTCCTATAGGACGACATCTTATTACAGTTCCTGGGATGATAGAATATTTAGTTATAACAAGCACATCTAGTGGATCACTATCTAGTGATAATGTATTATTTATATATCCATAATTACATGGATAAAACATAGGTACACTAATAAAACGATCTACAAATAATATTCCATATTTTTTATTAACTTCATATTTTATCGGATTTGAATAAGAGGAAATTTCAATAATTACGTTAATATCATTAGGAATATTTTCTCCAGAATTAATATTATTATAATTCATATTATTTTTCCTTTAGTTATATTAAAATTTCTTATATATAAAAATTTTTATTAATTTTAAAATTTATATATTTTAAATATATATATATGATAAAATAATTAATATTACTAATTATATTTTTAATATTAAATAAATTTTTATAAAGAAGATAAAATCTTATGGCTAGAGTTACAATAGAAAAAGCAGTTCAAAAAATAGGTAATAGATTTGATTTAGTTATTTTAGCAGCTAAAAGAGCAAGACAAATACAAATAAGAGGCAAAATTCCATTATTATCTGAAAAAAATGATAAAACTACTATTTTAGCATTACGTGAAATTGAAAAAGGGTTAATTAATAAAGAAATCATAAATAATTATGAAAAAAATAATGAGGAAGAAAAATTTAAATCTATAAATTTGGACAATTATTAGTTTTTTTATAAATTTAAATATTACTTATTTAAGTAGATATTTTGTTTGAATAATAAACTTAAAAATCAATATTCAATGCTTTTGAAGCATTTTCTTTGATAAATAATTTTCTAGGTTCTACTTCATCGCCCATTAAGGTTGAAAATAATTTATCAGCTAGAATTGCATCTTGAATCGTTACTTTTAACATATTACGAGTCAAAGGATTCATAGTAGTTTCCCATAATTGATTTGGGTTCATTTCACCTAATCCTTTATATCTTTGTATAGAAAAACTTTTTTTAGTTTCTTTTAATAACCATTCTATTCCTTCTTCAAAAAAATTAATATTTTTATATTTTTCTCCTTTTTTAACATAAAAAATACCTTTTTCTTGTAAAGAACATAATTTTATTCCTAATAAACATATTTTATTATATTCATTGCTTGTAAAAAAATCATTATTTAATGAATATTTATTTATATTTTCATATTTATTTTCATAAATTACTAATTCAAAAATATTATTATTAATATCTTTATTTATATCGCTTGAAAATTTAATATTTATATAATTTTTATTTAAAAAGAAAAGTAATTTATGTAACCATATATCTACATTAATATAATTATTTAATTGAGTTAATTTTTTATTATATAATAATGCATGTAATATTTTATTATTAATAGTAAATTGAGAAGATTGTATAATTTTTTTAATATAATTATATTCATTTATTAATATTATGATTTTTTTTCCAATTAATTTTTCTTTAGATTTTTTAAAATAAAAAACAGCTTTTTTTACAGCTGATTTTAATATAAACATTTCCATTTCTTCATTATTTCTAATATAAAATTTTTTATTACCTTTTTTAATTCTAAAAAGTGGAGGTTGTGCTATATATATATAGCCTTTTTCAATAATTTTAGGCATTTGACGATAGAAAAATGTTAATAATAAAGTACGGATATGTGCTCCATCAACATCTGCATCTGTCATGATAATAATATTATGATATCTTAAATTATTTAAATGATATTTTTTAAAATTAATACTGAAACCTAATGCTGTAACTAAAGTTATTATTTCTTGCGAAGTAATAATTTTATTAAATTTAGCTTTTTCTACATTAAGAATCTTGCCTTTTAAAGGTAAAATTGCTTGTGTTCTTCTATCTCTACCTTGTTTTGCAGATCCTCCTGCTGAATCTCCTTCTACTAAATAAATTTCAGATAATTTAGGATTTTTTTCTTGACAATCAGATAATTTTCCTGGTAGTCTTGAGACGTTGTTTATATTTTGATTTTTTATTATATTTTTAGTTTTTCTAGCTGTATCTCTTATTTTAGCTATACTAATAATTTTTTCTACAATATTTTTAGCATCATCTGGGTTTTCTAATAAAAAAAACATTAATTGTTGATTTAAATAACATTCTACTGATGATTTTACTTCTGATGATATTAGTTTTTCTTTAGTTTGAGAAGAAAATTTTGGATTTAAAATTTTTATTGATATAATTGCAATTAAACCTTCTCTAGTATCTTCTCCTTTTAAAGGAATATTCTTTTTTTTATTATATCCTTCTTTTTCTATATAAAGTTTTATTGTTCTTGTTATAGCTGATTTTAATCCAGATAAATGAGTACCTCCATTTTTTTGAGGTATATTATTGGTAAAACAGTATATTTCTTCATTAAATGAATTGTTCCATTGCATAGCAATTTCTATATCAATATCATTATTTTTAGTATAACAATAAAAAATTTGCTTATTAAGAAAATTTTTATCTTTATTTAAATACTTAATATATTCTTTTATACCTCCTTTATATTGAAAGATATCTTTTTTATTTTTTTTATTATCAGTAATTGAAATAATTAATCCTGAATTTAAAAAAGATAATTCTTTTAGTCTATTAGATAAAATTGTATAATTAAAATTTTGGATTGTAGTAAAAATATTATAATTAGGCCAAAATCTAATATGTGTTCCAGTAGTATGACTAATACCAATAATTTTTAATTTTTCTTTAGGTATTCCATAAAAATATGATTGTTTATATAATTTTCCATTTCTTCTAATAATTAATTCTAATTTTTTTGATAAAGCATTTACTACTGAAATTCCTACTCCATGTAAACCTCCTGATAATTTATAAAATTTATTGTTAAATTTACCTCCTGAATGTAATATAGTCATAATAACTTCAGCAGCTGATACTTGAGCTTCTTTATGTATGTCTGTAGGTATTCCTCTACCATCATCAATAATAGAAATAGAATTATCTTTGTGTATAATTACTTGTATATTTTTACAAAAACCGGAAAGAGATTCATCTATCGAATTATCTATAACTTCAAATACCATATGATGTAATCCGGTACCATCATCTGTGTTACCAATATACATTCCTGGTCTTTTTTTTACAGCATCTAATCCTTTTAAAATTTGGATACTTGATGAATCATAATATTTATTTGTCAAATTAAACTCTCATTTTTTAAAATTAAATAAAATTTATATCTTCATTGGCATAATTAAGTAAATTTTATTTTTATCATAATTATCTTCTATTTTAATGCTAGAAATAGTATCAATAAATGATAATTTAATAAAATTACTTTCTAATATATTAACAACGTCAATTAAATAATTAATATTAAATGATATTTGAATATTATATTCCTTTTTATTTTGAAATGTTTTTATTTCTACTATTTCTTCAGCTTTTTCATTATTAATATTACTAGTAAAAATTTTTAAATATTTATTATTAAATAATAAATTTACTCCCTTTGTTCTTTCATTTACTAGAATAGAAATTCTATTTAAAGCATTTTTAAATGAAATACGATTAATTTTAATTATTTGATAAAATGATGTAGGTATAATTTTTTTATAATCAGGAAAATTACTTGTAATTAATTTAGATATAAATTTTAAATTTTTAAAAGTAAAACAAATATTATTACTATTAATCTTAATATTAACTAATTCATTAGTATTATTAATTAATTTAGATAATTCAAAAATACTTTTACGAGGGATTATAACATTAAAATTTATAATATTTACATCTAAAATATATCTATAAAAAGATAATCTATGTCCATCAGTTGATACAATATTTAAAATATTATTTTTAATTTCTAAAAATAATCCATTTAAATATTTTCTTACATCATTATTTGCTATTGAAAAATAAGTAGCACATATAAAATCTTTTAATATTCTATTTGTTAGATTAAATTCTATATCATGTTTCAAAAAATTTATATTTGGAAAATTATCTGCAGGTAAAGTAGTTATCGTAAAATGACAATTTTTTGTAGATATAATCATTTTATTTATATTAAATATTAGTTTAATATTATTTTTTTTAGGTAAAGAACGACATATATTATAAAATTTTTTTCCTTGAATTATAACAGAATATTTTTTATTTAAAAATTTATTTTTAATAAAAGATGTAATTTCTATTTCTAAATTAGTACTTTTAAATAGTATGACTCCATCATTTAAAATTTCTATTAAAATATTACCAAAATTAGGATATAAAAATTTATTACTAATAATGTTAGTAACATATTGTAGTGGTTTAATTATTAATTCTCTATTAATAATAATATTATTTTCCATAATTCTTATTTTAAAATATACAATATAAAATTATTATTTAATATAATAATATACTATATATTTAGTATTTTAACTTAAGATAAATATACAAATTTATAATTTAAAATGATAAAAATATATATATAAAAAAATTATTTTATGTAATAATAAATATATATTAAACAGATATAAGTGTAAATTAAATGAAACGTACTTTTCAACCATCTATATTAAAAAGAAATAGATCTCATGGTTTCAGATGTAGAATGAAAACAAAAAATGGTAGAAAAATTATAAATCGTCGTCGTGCTAAAAAACGTGTTTATTTGAGTGTTTCAGATAAAAAATTCAAATAAAAATGTTTAGTTTTAATTTAACAAAAAATAAACGTTTAATTACATCAGATTTTAATTTAATTTTTAAAAAAAGTAATAAGTTAAACAATTTATATTTTACCATATTAAATAAAAAAAATAAAATTCAATATTCTAGAATTGGCATAATTATTTCTAAAAAAATAGTTCGTAAAATATATATTAGAAATAGATTTAAAAGAATAATTCGTGAATATTTTCGTTTAAATCAATATTATTTTTTAAATAGAGATTATATTATTATTTTAAATAATAAAAATGTATTAAAGATTAATACTTTTTATTTTAAAAGATATTTAAAAAATATATGGTCTAGTTTCAAAAAAAAAATTTAATATAAAAATAAAAGTAAGCTAAACTTATTATTTTAAGTTATAATTATACTTATATTTTGTGATAAAAATGAGATTATAAATAATGAATTCAAAAAATAATATTTTTTTAATTATTTTTTGTTTATTTTGTTTTGTTATTTTAAATAATTGGAAACTAATATATAGTTATACAAAAAATAATATAATAAAAAATACTATTAATAATAGTAACAATACTTATTCAAATAAGTATCCTAAAAATATTTTAGAAGATATAAAAAAAGATAATATTTTAATTAAAACAGATAAATTTTTTATATCTATAAATCCTTATGGAGGTACTATTGAAAAAGTACAGTTGTTAAATTATTTTGAAAAATTACATTCTAAAAAATTTTTTACTTTCTTAAGAAAGGAACCTGATTTTATTTATCAAATAAAAAGTGGTATAATAAAAAACGATAAATCAAAAAAAGATATTAATTTTTATCAAAGTTCTAAATTTTTTACAAATTCAAATTATTTTACATTTAAAAAAAATAAAAACATATTAAAAATACCTTTTTTTTTTATAAAAAATAATATTTTATATATAAAAACTTTTGTTCTTATAAAGGGAAGTTATTTAATTAAAATTAATCATCAAATTTTTAATCTTAATAATAAATCTATTAATATGAGTATTTTTGGACAAATAGATAAATCAAGTATTACTCCTCAAAAATATTTAAATAAAAAACATAATAATGTAACTATGAAAACATTTGATGGAGTTGCTTTTTCAACGGAAAAAGAAAAATATAAAAAATATAAGTTTCCTTATATTTTAAAAAAAAAAAATATACAGTTTAAAACTTATACTGGGTGGGTAGCTATGTTACAACAGTATTTTACTTCAGCGTGGATTTTACCTCATTTTTCTCAAGAAAATACTATTTACATAAAAAAAATCTTTACTAATATTATTAGTATTGGTTTTAAATCTCCATCATATTTAATTTTACCAGGTCAAAAATATAGTTTTACATCTCAATTATGGATAGGACCCAAAATTCAAGAAACAATGTCTAAAATAACACCTTTTTTAGATTTAACTATAGATTATGGTTTTTTAGGATTTTTATCTAAGTTATTATTTAAATTATTAAATTTAATTTTTAGTATAGTAAAAAACTGGGGAATTTCAATTATTATAATTACTATTATAATAAGGATATTAACATATCCATTATTTAAACAACAGTATATAACTATTACTAAAATGAATGATTTACAACCAAAAATAAAAAAATTAAAAGAAAAATTTGGTAATGATAAAGAACGTTTTAGTAAAGAAATAATTTTATTATATAAAAAAGAAAATTTAAATCCTTTTGCTGGGTTTTTCCCTTTTATTATACAAATGCCTATTTTTTTAGCTTTATATTATATGTTAATTAGTTCAATTGAATTAAGACATGCTAAATTTCTTTTTTGGATACAAGATTTATCATCAGAAGATCCATATTATATTTTACCTATTATAATGAGTATTACTATGTTAGTTATACAATATCTTTCTCAAAATAAATATGAAAATAATAGTTCTTTACAAAATAAATTTACATATATAATACCTATTATTTTTAGTTTCTTTTTTTTATGGCTTCCTTCTGGGTTAGTTTTATATTATATAATTAATAATTTAATTACTATTTTACAACAAAAATGGATTATTTATTTAATAAATAATCAAAATTATAAAATTTCATAATTAAATTTAAAATTTATGGAAAAACAATATAACACAATTATTGCACGAGCTACTCCCTTAGGGAAAGGTAGTATAGGAGTTATTAGAATATCTGGAAATAAAGTTATTAATGTAATTAAACATACATTAAAATTAGAATATATAAAACCACGATATGCATACTATTTACCATTTTTTTATAAAAATAAAATTATAGATAAAGGCATCGCATTATGGTTTCCTAAACCTAATTCTTTTACTGGAGAAGATATTTTAGAATTACAATGTCATGGTAATGGGATATTAATGGATTTATTAATAAATGATATAATTGTGCATATTAATGATATTAGGATCGCATATCCAGGAGAATTTTCTAAAAGAGCTTTTTTAAATAAAAAAATAGACTTAACTCAAGCGGAAGCAATTACCGATATTATTTCTGCTAATTCTAAGCAAGCGATTTTTTCAGCAATGAATTTAATGAATGGTAAATTTTCATTTTTATTAAAAGATTTTAAAAACATAATTATTGACTTAAGAGTAAAAATAGAATCTTTTTTAGAATTTAATCATGAAATTAATTTTTCTATTTTTTGTAAAAAAATTTTAATAAAACTAAAAAAATTATTAAAATTTTTAATAAACATCATAAAATATGTAAAAAATGGAATAAGAATTAAAGAAGGAATTAAAATAGTATTAATTGGGCCTCCTAATACTGGAAAATCTAGTTTAATGAATTTAATTACTAATAAGGATGTTTCTATAGTAACTGATATTCCTGGTACCACTAGAGATATTTTACATGAAAATTTTTATGTTAATTCAGTACCAATAGAAATTATAGATACTGCAGGAATCAGAAATACTACAAATAAAATTGAAATTTTAGGTATAAAAAAAACATTTCAAGAAATAAAAAGTGCAAATTATATATTTTTAGTAGTAGATGATCAAATATCAGAAAAAACTTTATCTCTAATAATTAGAGAATATTTAACAAATTTTATAAACAAAATTCCTATTATTGTTATACGTAACAAAATTGATATTACAAATAGTAATCCTGAAATAATTTATAAAAATTATTATGTAATTATAAAATTATCTGTAAAATATAAAAAAGGAATATCTATTTTAAAAGATTTTATAAAAAAAAATATTATAAATACTAATAATAATGAAGATCAATTTACAGCTAGAATGAGATACATGGATTCTTTAAATTCTATTTATAAGATATTAATTAAAGGACAAAAAAATTTTTTAAAAATTTTTTCATTAGAATTAATAGCTGAAGATTTAAGATTAATACAAAAAGATTTAGATTTAATTACAGGAGAATTTACTTCTAAAGATTTATTAAATAATATTTTTTCACAATTTTGCGTTGGTAAATAATTTTATGCCTGAATTACCAGAAGTAGAAGTTATTAAAAACATGATAAAACCCTTATTAAAAGGAAAAATAATTAATTATTCTATCGTTAGAATTAAAAAATTAAAATATATTATTTCTGATAATATTATTAAAATAAATAATCAAAAAATTTTAAATATTAAAAGAAAAGGAAGATATATTTTACTTATTTTAGTAAATAATACAATTATTATCCATTTAGGGATGACAGGAAAATTATTTATAATAAATAAAATAAAAAATTTTATTTATTTTCAAAAACATGATCATATTGATTTAATCATTGATAATAATTTAATCTTAAGATATACAGATATAAGAAAATTTGGTTTTTGGTTATGGGAAAATAAAAATTATAAAAAAAACATTTTTTTAAAAAAATTAGGCCCGGAACCTTTAACTAATAAATTTAATAATTTATATTTATATAATATTAGTAGAAAAAAAAATATTCCTATTAAAATATTAATAATGGATAACACAATTGTAACAGGGATAGGTAATATATATGCGAATGAATCATTATTTATGTCTAAAATATTACCCATACGTATATCTAATAATTTAAATTTTCAAGAAATTACATTATTAGTACAAAATATTAAATTTATTTTAAATAAATCCATAAAATATGGAGGTTCTACTATTATTGATTATAGATTACCTAATAAAAATATTGGTACTTATTCTAAGTATTTTACTGTTTATAGAAAAAAAAATAAACCATGTAAAATATGTTATACAAAAATTACTAAAATAAATCAAAGAAATAGAAGTACTTTTTTTTGTTCTAAATGTCAAAAATAACATATATATTAAATAATTTAATCTAATAAAGAATTTATTTTATCATATGATTTATATTTACCTAAAATAATTTTGCTTATAATTACTAAAAATAACGATACTATTATTAGTATCGTAGCTAAAACATTAATTTCAGGAGTAATACCTATTTTTATCATTGAATAAATTCTTAATGGTAAAATTTCATATTCTGGTCCAGTTACAAATGTTGATATTGTTATATCATCCATAGATAAAACAAAACTTATTAACCAACTAGAGATAATTACAGGAAATATTATAGGTAATATTATTTTTGTTAAAATAATAATTTCATTAGCACCTAAATCTTTTGCTGCTTCAATTATACGAGTATCAAAATTTTGTAGCCTAGAATAGATATTAATAACTACATATGGCAAACAAAATGTAATATGTGCAAATAATAAAGACCAAAATCCTAAAGGGAAATTTAACAAAAGAAATAATAATAATAAAGAAATACCCATTACAATATCAGGAGAAATAATTACTATAAATAATAAAGTATTTATTAATGATTTAATATGTACATCATAATAATGTAACGATAAAGATGTTAATAAACCGATTAAAGTTGTAAAAGTTGCTGTAATAATACCAATACATAAGGAATTATATGTAACTTCTAATAAAGAAGAATTCTGTATAATTAAAAAGTACCATTTAGTACTAAATCCTCCCCATATAATTCCGAAACGTGATGAGTTAAAAGAATTTATAATTAGTAATATAATAGGTATATAAAACCATAAATAAATTACATTTATAAAAATAATTCTACATATATATTTAAACATTTTTTTTAAATTTCTTTTTATTTAAAAAATTTATAATTTTAAAATATAATATTAAAAAAATACCAGTAAATAATATTATTATATTACTTGTTGCAGCTCCTAAGGGCCAGTCTCTAATATATAAAAATTGATTCTTAATTATATTACCAATTAATAAATTTTTAGACCCTCCCATTAAATCAGAAATATAAAACATTCCCATACTAGGTAAAAAAACTAATAAACAACCTGCAATAATTCCTGAAGCAGTTAAAGGAATAATTATATAGAAAAAAATTTTCCATGATTTAGCCCCTAAATCTT
This sequence comes from Enterobacteriaceae endosymbiont of Donacia proxima, assembly GCF_012569285.1. Classification (NCBI taxonomy): domain Bacteria; kingdom Pseudomonadati; phylum Pseudomonadota; class Gammaproteobacteria; order Enterobacterales; family Enterobacteriaceae; species Enterobacteriaceae endosymbiont of Donacia proxima. Next base: position 435,342 of record NZ_CP046198.1, on the reverse strand, counting down.
TAGCCGCCTCTATATAAAATTTATCTAATTTTTCAAAACTAGAATATATTGGTACTACCATAAATGGTAGTAAAATATATACTAATCCTAAAATAACAGCGCTAGGAGTATAAATTATATGAATAGGATGATGAATAATATTTAAATATAGTAAAATATTGTTTAACCATCCATTAATTCCTAAAAATATTTTTAAACAATATATTCTAATTAAAGAATTTACCCAAAAAGGTAAAAATAAAAAAAATAACATTAAAGATTTTTTTCTTGCAGATATTTTTGTTAAACACCATGCAAATGGATAACCTATCAAAAAACATATTACTGTTGTAACTAATGAAATTAATAAAGTATTTATAAATACTTTAAGATATAAATTATTAAATAATTTAAAATAATTATTTAAAGAAAAATAAAATATTATTGAATCATAATTATCTTTTTTTAAAAAACTGATAATAATGATTATTATATTAGGTAAAAAAATAAATAATAATAACCAACTAATGATTAGAAAAATTATAATTTTTTTAATATATTTTATGATTTTTATCATAAGGTAATACAATCTCCCATGTTTCAACCCAATTAATTAACATTTTTTGATTAAGTAGATGATCTACATAAGGATCATTTTCATTAAAAAATTCACTTACAGTAATAATTTTTCCATTATTAAGTTTTAATATAGATTCTAAAGTCATACCTTTATAATTTTTTTCTTGTATATAACCTGTTATACCTGTATTTATATCAGTATTTTGATCAATTTTTTTTATTTTTAAATCTTCTGGCCTTAATAAAACATGTATTTTTTCTCCTGGAAAAACATTAAATGGTATTTTTATAGTACAAATAAAATTTTCTAAATTAACTTTAAATTGATTATTATTAATTTTTTTTAAAATAAAAGCATTAAATATATTAATATCTCCTATAAATTTTGCAACAAATAAATTTTTAGGTTCTTCATATATTTCTCTAGGAGTACCATCTTGTTCTATTTTACCATTACGCAATAAAATAATTCTATCTGATATACTTAAAGCTTCTTCTTGATTATGTGTTATTAATATAAAAGTAATACCTAATTTTCTTTGTAATGCTTTTAATTCGTTTTGCATTTTTCTACGTAATCTATAATCTAAAGCTGATAATGATTCATCAAGTAATAGAAGTTTTGGTTGATTTATTACCGCTCTTGCTATAGCAACTCTTTGTTGTTGTCCTCCAGATAATTCATGTGGTTTTCTATTTATAAATTTTTTTAACTGTACTATATCTAAAATTTTTTCTACTTTAGTAATTATTTCTTGATATGTTTTTTTTTGCATTCTTAATCCAAAAGCTATATTATCAAATACAGACATGTGAGGAAATAATGCATAACTTTGAAAAACAGTATTAATTTGTCTTTTTTCAGCAGGATATTTTGTTATTTCTGTATTATTTAATAAAATTATACCACTATCTACTTTTTCTAAACCAGCTATTAAACGAATAATAGTAGTTTTACCACAACCTGAAGGTCCTAATAAAGTAATAAATTCTCCATCATTTATACTTAAATTTAAATCAGAAATAATTTTTTTACCATAAAAAGATTTATTAACGTTTATAAGATTAAGTAATACTTTTTTAAAAATTTTTTGTTTCATAATAATACTCTAAAAAATATTATTTTTTAATAATTTTAAAAAAATAAAATAATTAATTTTAAATATTAAATTTTATTTTTTAATAAAAATTATTGTAAATATTGTTTTATAATTTTAAATTAATGGTATTCCTTTCTCAATAATACCACCTCCTAAACAAATTTTTTTGTAATAAAATACAGCTGATTGTCCTTGTGTGATACTAGAAATAGGAGTGTAAAAATACACTTTAATTTTATTTTTATTTAAAGAAATAATTTTACAATTAATATCTTTTTGACGATATCTAGTTTTAATTGTGTATGTTTTTTTTATTATTTTAGGAATATTAGTAATCCAGGTAATTTTTTTTATTATTAATCCAATAAAATATAAATTTAAATTTTTTCTATCTTGTACAACAATTAAAATATTATTTTTAATATCTTTTTTATATACATACCATGGTTTATTTTCATAAAATATTGATCCACCTAATCCGATTCTTTTTCTTTGTCCTATCGTATAATGAATTAATCCTTTGTGTTTCCCTATAATTTCACCATTAATATTTGTAATACTACCTTCTAAAGAAGGTAAATATTTATTTAAAAAATTAGGAAAATTTTTTTTACCTATGAAACAAATTCCCATTGAATCTTTTTTAGATGCATTAATAAATTTAAATTTTTTTGCAAAATATCTTACTTCTTTTTTTTTTAAACCCCCGATAGGAAATAAAATTTTTTTTAATTGTTTTTCCTTTATCGTATATAAAAAATAACTTTGATCTTTATTAGAATCTAAACCTCTTAATAAAAAAATCTGATTTTTAATTTTTTTACAACGGACATAATGTCCTGTGCTAATAAAATCAGCTTTTAAATTTTTTATAGCAAAATTCATAAAATATTTAAACTTTATAATTTTATTACATAAAATATCAGGATTTGGTGTATTACCTTTTTGGTACTCAGAAAGAAAATTTTTAAAAACATAATTCCAATATTCAAATGAAAAATTAATTTTATGTAAAGGAATATTTAATTTTTTACATATAACTTCTGCATAATATAAATCTTTTTCACTATTACAAATATTATTTATGTCATCTTCTTCCCAATTTTTCATAAATAATCCTTCTACTTGATAATTTTGTTTTTTTAATAACCAAGCAGCAAAAGAAGAATCTATTCCTCCAGACATAGCAATTATAACTTTTTTTTTAACATATTTTATATGAAATTAAATTTTATATATAAAATATAATAATATTATTTTTTATAAAAATAAAATATATTTATTAATAATATTTTTATATTTTTTCTATAATATCAATACCTAAAAGGTATAATCCTTGTTTTAAAAATAAAGACGTTAACAAAACAATTTTTAATCTACTAATTTTTAATTTAGTGTCTTTTATATTTAAAATATTACAATTTTCATAAAAAGAAGAAAATAATACTGTTATTTTATATAACCAATTACATAATAAATGAGGAGTACCTTTTTCAACAATTTTAAAAATAATTTCTTCAAAATCTAAAAATGATACAGCAAGATCAAATTCATATTGAGATATAAAATTAATTTCTAAATTAAGAAAATTATTTAAATTAATATTAGCTTTTTTTAATAAAGATATAGTTCTAACATAAGCATATTGAATATATAAAGATGTATTCCCATTTAATGATAATATTTTTTGCCAATTAAAAATATAATTATGAATTCTATTTTTAGATAGATCAGCATATTTAATGGCACCTATACCTATTTTTTTAGATAAATCTTCCAATAATTTTTTTTTAATTAGAGGATTTTTTTCTAAAATTATATTTTTAGATCTAATAATAGATTCATCAATAAGATGATTTAATTTAATATTTGTTCCTTCTCTTGTTTTAAAAGGTTTATTATTTTTATTTAAAATCATACCAAACATATGATGTTCTAATTGTAGATTATTAGGTACATATTTTGCATTTCTAACTATTTGAAAAATTTGATTAAGATATTGACTTTGACGCGAATCTACATAATAAATAATTCTATCTGCTTTAAAAAAATCATAACGATATTTAATACATGCAATATCTATTGTAGCATAAAGATACGCACCGTCTTTTTTTTGGATAATTACTGCCATTAATTTTCCTTTTTTATTTTGTACTCCCTTAATCGGAATCATTAAAGTTCCATTATTATTAACAGCAATTTTTTTCTTTTTTAAATCTTTAATGATGTTAGGAATCATATCATGATATTTACTTTCTCCCATAGTATCATGATGATTAAGTTTAATATTTAATTTTTTATATAATTGATAATTATAATTCATAGTAATATTAACTATTTTTTCCCATATTCTTAAACAAGAACTATCTTTTTGTTGTAATTTTACTACATAATATTTAGCTAATTTAGTAAAATTAATGTCTGTAATATATTTTTTTTGTGCTTGTTTATATAATTTTTCTATATCAGAAAGTAAAAAATTTATTTTTTTCTTTTTTTTTTTTAAAAAAGCAATAAGTATTCCGAATTGAGTTCCCCAATCACCAATATGATTTGATTTAATCACATTATGTCCAACAAAAGATAAAATACGTACCATTGAATCTCCTATAATTGTAGATCTTAAATGTCCTACATGCATTTCTTTCGCTATATTAGGACTAGAATAATCAATAACTATATTTTTAGATATAATATTTTTTGTTAATCCTAATTTTTTAGAGATTATTAGCAAATTAATTTGATTAGATAACCATTCTTTTTTAAGAAAAAAATTAATATATCCTGTTGGAGATACTGTAATATTAGTTAAAATATTATTTAATTTAATATTTTTTACTACTTTTTTCGCAAGATTATTAGGATTTATTTTTAAATGGATAGCAGCGGAAATAATACCATTTATTTGATAATTTCCAAATATTTTTTTTTTACATGAACGTAAAATAACATTATATTTAGATGGAATACCTGCTTGAATCATTGATTTATGAATTTTAATTGAAAGAAATTTTTTTATATTCATATGTTCCCTTTTTTTATATAAAAAATTATAAATATTTAAATAAATAATATTTTATTATATCTATGTACATATAAGATATACAATAAAATCACAATTTAATATTGTAATTAAAATTAATTTTTAATTAAATTATGATTTATTTTAGATATATAATTTTAAAAAATATTATTATATAAATTATTATTTATATTTAAAAATTAAAAAAATATTAAATATATTAATAATATAAAATATCATAATATTTAATAAATTATGTATTTTTATAATAAAAAACATTTTAATATATATTAAAAAAAATAATAATTTAAATTTTTGATATTTAAAATATATAAAATTTTTATTTATACAAATTATAATTTTAAATGAAATAAATTTCATATTAAAATTATTAATTATATAATAAAATTTTTTACAAAAAAGGTTTTATAAATGACAAAAAAATTATTTTGTGGTGAAATTAATAAAAAATTTCTTAATCAAGAAATAATTCTTTATGGATGGATTCAAAATTATAGAAATTTAGGAAAATTAATTTTTATTAATTTAAAAGATAGAGAAGGTATAATTCAAGCAGTTTTTAAACCTAAATATCAAGTAGCTTATAATATAGCAAATACATTGCGTAATAATTTTTGTGTGAAAATTAAAGGTAAAATAGTTAAAAGAACAAAAAAAAATAAAAATGTGAAATTACTAACAGGAGAAATTGAAATTGTTGTATTCGATATTTTTATTTTAAATAAATCTGAATCTCTACCTATAGATATTAATATTCATAATACAGAAGAAATTAGATTAAAATATAGGTATTTAGATTTAAGACAATTTAAAATGATCAAAAATTTAAAATTAAGATCTAATATAATGCATTATATTAGAAATTTTTTAGAAAAAAATAAATTTTTAAATATTGAAACTCCTATATTAACAAATTCTACATTAGAAGGTTCAAGAGATTATTTAGTACCTAGTAGAATTACTAAACATCATTTTTATGCTTTACCACAATCTCCTCAGATTTTTAAACAGTTATTAATGATTTCTGGATTAGATCGTTATTATCAAATTGCTAAATGTTTTCGTGATGAAGATTTGCGTTCCGATCGCCAACCAGAATTTACACAAATTGATATAGAGATGTCTTTTATAAAATCAGATATATTTAGATTATTTATAGAAAAAATAATATTTTATATATGGAAAAAAATAAAAAATATATCTTTAAATAAATTTAAAATTCTTACTTTTAAAGAATCCATGAAAATTTTTGGAACAGATAAACCTGATTTAAGAAATAAATTAAAGTTAGTAGATCTAAGTGATTTTTTTATTAAAACAAATAAAAAAAGAATTGTTTCTATTAATATTAAAAAAAAATATTTATCTAAAATAAAATTAAAAGATTTAAATAAATATATATCATTTATTAATAAATATGGTACAAATGACTTAAATATTTTCAAAGTATATAAAAATAAATTAATTAATTTATTTAATAAAAAAAGTACATATTTAATAAATTTAAATCAAAATAAAATACAGGATATTATTATTAAAAATAATTCTTATGATAATGATATAATTTTTATTGGAACAGAATATTTATACGATAATATATCTTCAATGGGATATTTAAGAAAAAAATTAGGAAATGATTTAAATTTAATTAACAATAAAAAATATTATCCATTATGGATAATTAATTATCCATTATTCAAAAAAGATAAATTAGGTAATTTAGTTTCGATGAATCATCCATTTACATCTCCTAAAAATTATTCTATAGATAATTTATATGATCTCTTAGAAAAAAATCCTCAACAAATAATATCTGATTCATATGATTTAGTTATTAATGGATATGAAATAGGTAGTGGTTCTATGAGAATAAATAATCATAAAATACAAAAAAAAATATTTAATATTCTTCAGATAAGTAAAATTAATCAACAAAAAAATTTTGGTTTTTTTTTAGAAGCTTTAAAATTTGGTACTCCACCTCATATAGGAATTGCTTTAGGATTAGATAGATTAGTAATGTTATTAGCTAATACGAATAATATTCGTGATGTTATAGCATTTCCGAAAACAACATCTGCAAATTGTTTATTAACTAATGCTCCTAATAAAATTGATACTCATCTACTTAAAGATTATGGATTATCATATACATTTTAATAAATATATAAAGGAATATTTTATGTCTGGACATAGTAAATGGTCTAATACTCGTCATCGTAAAGAATCTCAAGATAATAAAAAAGATAAAATTTTTTCTAAAATTATTAAAGAATTAAATTCAGCTATCCAAATAGGAAAAGGAATAAATCCACAATATAATTCAAAATTACGTTTAGTTATAGAAAAAGCATTAGCTCATAATATGAGTCGTATTACAATTAATAATATTTTAAAAAAAAATTTAAGTAAAACAAATAAAAATCAATTAAAAGAAATTTATTATGAAGGATATGGTCCTGAAAATGTTGCATTATTGATTAAATGTTTAACGAATAATAATAATAGAACTATATCTTTTATACGTAAAATTTTAAATAAAATTGGAGGTGATTTAAAACAAAAAGGTGCAGTAGATTATATGTTTAATAAACAAATATATGTTACATATTTATATAAAAAAAATATAGATTATATTATAGATATAGCAGAAAAATTAAAAGCAAATGATATTTTTTTAAATAAAAAAAATATTAAAATAATTTTTACAAAAGAAAAATATAAATTTCTTACAAAAGAAATAAAAAAATTTAAAATAAAACCAATTAAAATTAAATTAAATATAAAACCATTTATAAAAAAAAAAATTAGTATTTTTACAAAAAAAAAATTAATTTATTTAAAATCTTTATGTAAAAAAAATAAAGATATTAAAAATTTTTATCATAATGCAGAATTTTAACAAATTATTATAATAATTTTACTATTTTTTAATAAAAAGAAAAATATTTTATATATTAAAAAATATAAAAATATTATTTATATAAATATTAGAAATATTTAAATTATTTATTAGCGTTAAATAATAATCATTAAAAATAATTAGATTTATTTAATAAATAAAATAAATTAACATATAATTATAAATATAAAATCATTTTTTTATATACAATATATATAAAATATATTATCAGACATTTTTTAATAATTATTTTTTATTATTAAAAAATGTTTTTTATAAAAAAATTTTATTTATATATTTCTAATATAGGATCTATACCTGCAATAACATTTCCTGTATATTTTTTAATTTTGTTAATTTGGTCAATATTAGAAATAATTATTGGAGTATATATAGATTTAGCATTCTTTTTTAAAAAATCTAAATCTATTTCAATGATTATTTCACCTTTTTTTACAACATTAGTTTTTTTAAAATTAAATTTTCTTATAAATCCCTTTCCTTTTAAATTTATTGTATCAATTCCAAAATGAATAAATAATTCAATACTATTATTAGTTTTTATTGAAAAAGCATGATTAGTGTCAAAAATTTTACCTATAATCCCATCAACAGGAGATACTATAATATTTCCATTTGGATTAATAGCAATACCATCTCCCACTATTTTATCTGAAAATACAATATCAGGAACTTTTTCTATATTAATAATTTCCCCTGAAATAGGAGCAAAAATTTTGGTAATTTCAATTTTTTTAGATTTTTTATTGAAAAATTTAGAAAAAATGTTCATATTTTACCTTTTTAAAAAATAATTTTTTTTATTAAATTCTAGTAATAAATTTTGAATATCTTTAATAGTAGGTTGTAATAAAATATTTTTAGCTAGTTCTTTAGCTTTAATTATTTTAATATTACGAATAATATTTTTAATTTTTGGGATAGAAATAGCATTCATGCTTAATTCATTTAATCCCATTCCTAATAATACAGGAATAAAAAATTCATCACTTGCTAATTCACCACACATTCCTGTCCATTTACCTTCTTCATGAGAAATATCTATTACTTTTTTAATAAGCAATAAAATTGCTGGATGAATAGGATTATATAAATGTGAAATTAAATCATTTCCTCGATCTACAGCTAATGTATATTGTGTTAAATCATTTGTACCTATACTAAAAAAATCAATTTCTTTTATTAAAAAATGAGCTATTATAGCTGATGCTGGAGTTTCTATCATTACTCCTATAGAAATATTTTTATCAAAATCGTATTTTTGTTCTTGTAATTTTTTTTTTAAAAATTTTATTTGTTCTTTTAAAAAAAGAACTTCATCTATTGAAATAATCATAGGAAACATTATACATAATTTACCAAAAAAAGATGCTCTTAAAATAGCTCTTAATTGTGTATGTAAAATATCTTTTCGATCGATGCTTATTCTAATAGCTCTATAACCCAAAAATGGATTTTCTTCTCGAGGTAAATTCATATATGATATTTTTTTATCTCCTCCTATATCCATAGTTCTAATAATAACAGATTTTTTATTCATATTTATTGCTAATGTCTTATAAACAAAAAATTGTTCTTCTTCTGTAGGAAAAGAATCACGATTCATAAATAAAAATTCTGTTCTATATAATCCGATACCATCAGCACCATTATTTTTAATATTCTTTAATTCTTTTAAAGATCCTATATTACCACAAATTTTAATTTGATAATTATCTTTAGTTTTAGCAGGTAAATTACTAATTTTTTTTAATTTTTCTTTTTCTATTATATATTTTTCAAATAATATCTTTTTTTCTTTTATTATTTTTTGTGAAGGATTAATAAAAATATTATTATTAATACCATCTAAAATAATATAATCATTTGTTTTAATTTTTTTTGTAATATTACCAGTACCGACAATTGCTGGTATTTCTAATGAACGTGCCATTATAGCTGTATGAGATGTTTTACTTCCTAAATCAGTAATAAATCCTAAAATTTTTTTTAAATTTAATTGTGCTGTTTCTGATGGAGTAAGATCTTTTGCAATTAAAATTACTTTTTCATTTATATCATTTAAATTAATAATATCTAAATTTAAAATATTTTTTATTAAACGATCACCTATATCTCTAATATCGGTAGCTCTTTCTTTTAAATACTGATCACTTAAATTTTGTAATATTTTAATTTGAGATTTTATAACAGAATTTACTGCAGCATCTGCTGTTATAAAATGATTTTTTATTAACAAAATAACTTCTTTTGTCATTTCTTCATCTTGAAGTAAGAGAATATGTCCATCAAGAATTGATTTTTTTTCAGAACTGTACTTTTTAAGTAATTTTATTTTTATAAATTCTATTTGTTCTATAGATTTTTTTTGACTATTTAAGAATTTATTAATTTCTATATCTATTTGATTATCGGTAATTTTTTTATGATTAATAATAATATTATCTATTTTAAATAAAAATGCCTTACCAAATGAAATACCAGGAGAAGCTAAAATTCCTGAAATCATATTTTTTACCTCTAATGTATTAAAATTACATATTAAATATATATTTATATATTTAATATAATTTTATAAAATATTTAAAATTAAATTTTTTTATAAAATTTAATAATTTATTTATAAATTTTGAATAATTTTAGATAAATGTTCAATAGCTTTTTTTTCATCTTTCCCAGAAGTTTTTAAAATAATTAAAGTTCCTTTAGTTAATCCTAAAGTTTGTATTTTAAATAAACTTTTAGCATTTACTGTTTTACCATTAGACGTAATAGTAATATCAGAAATAAAATTTTTAGCTTCTTTTACAAATAATGCTGCAGGACGAGTATGAAAACCATGAGTATTATTAATAATAATTTCTTTTTGTAACATTATTTTTCCTTAAATTTTAATATTTTAAATGAATTTATATAAATTAAAAAATAAAATTTATTTTATTTATAATAAATTATAATAAATTATAATTATAAATTATATAAATAATTATGATATATTTTAAATATTTTATTTAATAGATAACATAGATAAATTATCTTGGCTAGTAAATTAATAAAATAACAATTTATTAAAAATTTATTTTAAAGATAGAATTTTTTAAATAAATTTTATTCTATATAGAATATATATAATTATTTAAAAACATTTATAAGGTTTATAAAAATGAACGTAAAAATTTTTGATAAAAAATTTAATAAAAATAATATTTCTATTAAAACTATTTTATTTCTCATAAAAAAATATAATACTCCATTTTGGTTATATTGTGCAGAAAATATAAAAAATAAAATTTTACAATTAAAAAAATTTGATATAATCAGATTTGCACAAAAATCTTGTTCTAATATAAATATTTTAAAATTAATGAAATATCAAGGAGTTAAAGTAGATGCTATTTCATTAGGAGAAATAGAAAGAGCTTTAACAGCTGGATATAATCCAAAAAATATAAATGACATTGTTTTTACATCAGATATTTTTGAAAAAAAAACATTAAAACGTATTATTTCTTTAAATATTACTGTTAATATTGGATCAATAGATATGTTACATCAATTAGGTAAAATATCCAAAAATCATAACATATTGTTAAGAATTAATCCAGGTTTTGGTTATGGCCATAATAAAAAAACAAATACAGGAGGAGAAAATAGTAAACATGGTATCTGGTATAAAGATTTAAAAAAATCTATTTTTTTAATAAAAAAATATAATTTAAATTTAATAGGTATACATATGCATATAGGTTCAGGAGTAAATTATAATCATTTACAAAAAGTATGTAATTCTATGTTATTAAATGTATTACAACCTTATATGCCAAAAATTAATATTATTTCAGCAGGTGGAGGATTAACAATACCTTATAAAAAAACTGACAGTATAGTAGATACTAATCATTATTTTGATTTATGGAATAAAACAAGAAATATTCTTAATAATTTTTTTAAAAAAAATATAAAAATAGAAATTGAACCAGGAAGATTTTTAGTAGCTGAATCAGGTATATTAATTTGTCAAGTATGTGCTATAAAAATTATTAAAAATAAAAGATTTGTTCTAGTTAATGTTGGTTTTAATGATTTAATTAGACCTGTAATGTACGGTAGTTATCATTATATATCTGCAATTTCTTCTAAAGGTAGAGATATGTCTAATGATTATAAAACTAAAACTATTGTTGCAGGTCCTTTATGTGAATCAGGAGATGTATTTACTCAATTAGAAAATGGAGAAATTAATTTTTTTATGTTACCAAAAGTCAATATTGATGATTATTTAATTTTTCATGATACTGGAGCATACGGTTCATCAATGTCGTCTAATTATAATAGTAGACCTTTAATTCCAGAAATTTTAATTGAAAATAATATTCCTAAATTGATAAGAAGACGTCAAAAAATAGAAGAATTAATTAATTTAGAATTATGTTAAAATAATTTTTATTTAAATAAATAATTTAAATATTTTTTTTTAAAATAAAAAGATTTAGGTAAAATATATAAAAATTTTCCATTTTGATTAATTGTTCTAGTTAATTGTTTTTTATTACCTTTATTTTTAATTAATAAAATATTACCTTTATAAAAATTAATTTTTTTTAGTTGTCCTATAATTAATAATTTTATTAAATTATTCCAATCGTTATTTAATTTAACTTTATCTTTAAAAGAAGGTTCCCAAAAAAATGGATCACCTATTTTTTTATTAAATATAGAAGTATTTATATTATTAGTAATAATAGGTATCCATAAAATTTTAGATATTTTTTTATATAATTTTTTTTTATAAAAAGATAAATTATGTTTAATAATTAAAGGAAAAGAACAAATAAAACAATCGTTTAAAACTTTATTTTTTAAATTTATAGTAATTGTTTTAATTTCTATTCCAAGATGGGGAATATCTTGATTTAATTTATTATTTTGTTTTTTCCCAATTAAATAATATTCGATTAATTTTCCTATTATTCCTTTATCTTTTATAGAATTATTATTTATCGGATAATTTAACCATTTTATAATATCAATTATATAATGACCAGTTATTAACTTTGCTCTTAAAAATAAAATATTTTTATTTAATATAATTGAAGAAAAAATTTTTTTCATATATATACAAATTTATTTATTAATTATTATTTATACAATAAATTTAAAATTTTATTAATAAGATAATTTAAAAATTTGTAATATTTAAAATATTTAAATATTACATTATTAATTAAAATTTTTTATATTAAAATTATTAATCTGATATAGATTATCATATCTATTTTTTTTTAAAAAATAAATAGTATTTATTAATACTGGTAATTAGTATTTAAATATGTAATTATATTATTATTTTAATATAAAATTTTATTTTTTATATAAAATATAAATATGTTTACAATTTATTATTCAAATAATATTGATATTTTATTAAATTTAATAAAAATTCAAATAAAAAAATATCCTTTAAAAAAGATATTAGAACCAGAATTAATAATATATGAAAATTATGAAAATTTTTCTGAATTAATAAAAATTAAATTTTCAAATATATTAGGAATATATGGAAATATAAATTTTATTAATTTTGATACATTTCTTTGGAATATTTTTAAAAAAATAATTCCTAATTTAGATGAAAATGATTTTTTATATAAAAAAAATATTGTTTGGTTAATATTTTTGTTAATTCCAGAATTAATATCTACTGTAGAATTTCAGAATTTTAAAAAAAGCTTTAAATTTAAAATTAAAGATACTAAATATTTATTTCAATTATCAGAAAAAATATCCGATTTATATAATTATTATCAAAAATATAAACCAGAATTATTATTAATGTGGGAAAAAAATAAACTTGAACCTTTATTGAAAAATAAACATCAAATATGGCAAGCAAAATTATGGCAAACATTATTAATTTATTATAAAAATATTTTACATAAAAAATTATGGCATTATGGAAAATTATATAATTTTTATCAAAAATATAAAAAATATAAAAAATTTAAATATGATTTTCTTCCTGAAAGAATATTTATTCTAGATATACAAAATATACCTTTAATATATTTAAAATTATTAAAAAAATTAGAAAAATATATAGAAATACATATTTTCTTATGTACTCCCTCTAAGGAGTATTGGGATAATTTTTTGTATAGCAAAAATAATCAAAAAATTAATTTTAATAAATTATTATTTTTATGGGGAAATTATACATTAAATAATATTAATAAGTTAATAGATTTATCATCTAGATATATTGAAACATTTATAAAATATAATAATGTAAGTTTATTAAACTATATTAAAAATGATTTTTTGTATATACAAGAAAAAAAAATAAATTTAAAAAAAAAGAAAAAAATAAATTATCTAGATAAATCTATACAAATTAGTGTTTGTGAAGATTTTTATACAGAAATAAAATTATTATATAATAATATATTATATACTTTGAAAAAAAATCAAAATTATTTTTTACATGATATAATTGTTATATCTCCTAAGTTAAAATTATATATTCCATTTATTAATTCTATTTTTAAAAATATTAATCTTCCTATTAATATATATTCTAGTTTAGATAATATGGAAAATTTAGATATTTTAAATAAATTTTTATTTTTATTAAATTTATCTTATAAAGATCTAACTCCTTCTGAAATTTTTTTTTTATTAGATAATGAATTTATATCTAAAAAATTTTTTTTAAATAAAGAAGATTTAAAATATTTATATTATTGGATAAAAAATGTAGGTATTAAATATAATTTAAATATTAAAGATTTTGATAAGATTAATTTACCACAAGATCAATATACATGGAAGTTAGGTTTATATCGTATATTTTTAGGTTTTACTTTAAATACAAATTTTGGTCAATGGAAAAATCTTATTCCATATAATATATCGATAGGATTATCTAAAGAATTATTAGGAAAATTTATTTATTTTTTATTAAAGTTAGAAAAATGGAAAAAAAAATTAAAAAAAAAATTTTCTTTAGAAAAATGGAAAAAAAAATTATTAAATCTTTATTATGATTTTTTCCCTGGATTTGATCTAGTATCAAAAAATGTATATTTTATTTTAAAAAAAATTTTATCTTTTCTTGATCAAGGTCTATATTTTAAATATAAAAAAAAAATTTCTGTTAACATAATAACAGAAAAAATTAATTATTTAATTAAAAAAAAATATAAAAATTTTTCTTTTTGTATAAATAAAATTAATTTTTGTCCTTTTCATATATTACAAAATATGACTTTTAAAAAAGTTTTTATGATAGGAATGAGTAATGAATATTTACCAAAAAAAATAAATCCTATAATTTTTGATTTAACTCATAAATTTTCTAATAAAAATGAAAAAAATTATTTAGATAAAGAAAAAAATATTTTATTAAAACTATTAATTTCTACGGAAAATAAATTATTTATTAGTTATACAAATAGTAATTTAAATAATGATAATAATAATTTATCTATATTAATTAATGAATTATTATCACATATTTCTAAAAATTATTATTTAAAAAATAATTATACTAAATATTTTTATAGAAACTATCATAATAATTTCCCAATAAAAAAAAAAAATATACTATATTCTAATAATTTTAAAAAATTAAAATTAATTAACATTACTAAATTATCAATTAATAATTTAATTAATTTTTGGAAACATCCTGTTAAAGGTTTTTTTAATCAAAGATTTAAAATATATTTAAAAAATATACGCGATATAACAACATTTAATGTAAAATCATTTAAAATTGATCCATTACAAGAATTTTTAATAAAAAAACAAATATTATATACATTTATATCAAATAAAAATATTAATGATTTATACCTTTTTTATTTAAATAAAGGTATCTTACCCTATGGGGATTATGGAAAAATATGGTGGGAAGAAAAAATTTATACAATAAATCAAATATTTAATAATCAATTTAAAAAATATCAATACATAGAAAAAAATAATAAAATCAATTTGAATATTTCTAATCTTAGATTAGAAGGTAATATTAATTATTTTAGTAATCAAAATAATTATATTATATTAGAACCTAAAAAAATAGATATTAAATCCATTATTAGTTTATGGATTAATCATTTAATTCTATGCATAAATAGTAATAAAAAATTTTTTTTATCTATCCATGGCATAGAAAATACAAAATTTAGTTTTCAATTTTTAGAAAAAAATCAAGCTTATTTTTTATTAGAAAAATATATTAATGGTTATATTTATGGTATAAATAATCCTATTTTATTACCTATGAAAAGTTCTTGGATTTGGATAAAAAGTTGCTATGATAGAATAAAAAAACATATTAATATGGATATTAATGTACAAAATCAATCAAAAAAAAAATTTTATTATTACTGGAATAATACTTTAAATGAGTATAATGATCCATATTTTCAAAAATTGAACTTTTATTTAAATCATAAAAATTGGTTAAATACTAAACAATTAATAAAAAAATGGATGTTTGATTTACTATATTATAGTAGTTAATAAATAATATGACAAAAAAAATAATAAATTTTAAAGAATTTAATCCTTTTAAAGAAAATCTTAAAGGTCAATACTTAATTGAAGCATCAGCAGGTACAGGTAAAACCTTTAATATTATTATTATATATTTAAGAATGCTTTTAGGTTTGCATCAAAAAAATACTAATATAAAACCACTAAATGTAGATCAAATTTTAGTAGTAACTTTTACTGATATCGCGATACAAGATTTATATAAAAAAATTAAAAATAGTATTCATTTTTTAAGAATCGGATGTATACAACAAACAAGTAAATATGATGTAATAAATAATCTTCTTAAGGAAATAAAAGATTATAAAAATGCTAATATTTTATTATTAAAAGCTGAAAAAAATATACATAACGCATCTATTTATACAATACATTCTTTTTGTCAAAAAATTTTAAATTTAAAAAATTATGAAATTGATGATTTTTTATTTAATACAAAGATTATTAATAATGAATTACTTTTACAAAGTAAAGCTTCTATAATGTTTTGGAAAACATACTTATATAATTTACCTAAAGAAATAATAAAAATAATTTTATCATATTGGAAAACGCCAGATGATTTATTAAAAACATTATTACCATTTTTATCACAACTAAAATTACCAGTTATAAAATATCCTTTTAAAAATAGAGATATTTATGTACAATTTTATAAAAATAAAAAATATATTCAAAATATAAAAAAATATTGGATAAAATACAAAGATAATATAATTAGAATTATTAATAACTCTAATGTTAATAAACATATTTATAATAAAAAATTTATAAAAAATTGGATAAATATTATTGATAAATGGAGTTTATTAGAAACCAAAAATAATTTCTTTCCTAAAGAATTATTTAGATTTTCTCAAAAAATATTAATTAATAATACTATTAATAAAATTAATATACCTCAATATATATTATTTCAATATATTGATTATTTTATAAATAAAATTATTAATTTAAAATATTTAATAATTATTAAAGCGATTAAATATATAAAAAAATTTGTGTTACAAAAAAAAAAAAGTAATAATAAAATAAGTTTTAATGATTTATTAGATATTTTAAATAAAAGTTTAAATACTAAATTTGGCATCCAAATTATAAAAGATATAAGAAAATTATTTCCTGTAATATTAATAGATGAATTTCAAGATACAGATATCCAACAATATAATATTTTAAAAAAAATTTATTTTAATCAAAAAAATCATTTAATGATACTTATTGGCGATCCTAAACAGGCAATTTATTCTTTTAGAGGTGCTGATGTTTTTACTTATTTAAAAGCTTCACTAGAAATAAAAAAATGTTATACATTAATATATAATTGGCGTTCTTCAAGTACGATAATTAATGGTATTAATAAATTATTTTCTAATAGAACTTATCCTTTTTTATTTAAAAATATAGTATTTAATCCGATTAAATATAAATCGAAAAAATTAAATGATCATTTTATTATAAATGATAAGATCAAATCTGGAATAACTTTTTGGTTTATTGATAAAATTATGGATATAAATATGTATAGGAAAAAAATATCATATATTTGTGCATATGAAATATGTCAATTAATAATTTTAGGTAAAAAAGGAAAAGCTTTTTTAAAAAAAAATGATAAAAAAAAAAATATTGATATTTCGGATATAACCGTTATAGTTCGTAATAGATTTGAAGCAATAATTTTACAAAAAGAATTTATAAAATTTAATTTACCTTTTATTTACTTATCTAATTCTAATCATATTTTTGAAAAAGAAGAAGCTAAAGAATTAGTTTTTTTATTACAAACTATTTTAAGACCAAATAGAAGACAAGAAATTATAAATATTTTATCAAGTGCATTATTTAATATAAATTTATCTTTTTTTGATAAAAAAAATAAAAAAAATCATATAGAAAAAATAATTAATAAATTTAATAAATATAAATTAATTTGGGAAAAATATGGAATTTTAAGTATGTTAGAAGAAATCTTTATAAAAGATAAACTAATATCTAAAATAAATATTTTAAATCAGTTTATGAAAGAAAAAATAAAAAATATTTTACGTTTAGGTGAAATAATACAAACATCATGTTTTGATATAAAAGATCATAAAAAAATAATAAAATGGTTATTACAACAAATTAAATATACAAATAAAAATTTATTAAATCAACAAATAAAATTAAATAATGAAATTAATAAAATTAAAATTATGACTATACATAAATCTAAAGGATTACAATTTCCTATTGTTTGGTTACCATTTATTTCTTCTAATATTATTGATTTTATAAATAAAGATGGCATTCTTTATCATAATAGGAGAAGTTTTAAAATAACTTTAGATTTTATCAAAGATGAAGAAAGTAAAAAATTATTTTTAGAAGAAACTCTTTCTGAAAATTTAAGATTATTATATGTATCTTTAACTAGATCAATTTTCCATTGTAGTATCGGTATTACTAATCTAAAATTTTATAATTTTAAAAAATTAAATTCATATATATCTTATACAAATGCTTTAAATTTTTTATTAAAAAAAAAAAATAATATTTCAGATACTAATTTTAAAAAAATTTTATATAATTTAAAAGATAAAAATATTTCTATTAAAATTTTTAATAAAATAAAAAAAATAAAATTAGATAATAATATTTATACAAAATTAAAAAATAAAAAATTATTTACATCTCCAATAAAAAATTTTTATTTTAAAAATAAAATAGTATCTAGTTTTTCTAAAATTAAAAAACAACAAGATTTTAATTTAAATTTTTTAAATATTAATTATCAATATAATTTTTTAAATTTAATTAAAAATAATGGTAAAAAAACACAATATAATTTTCCTGTAGGGAAAAATATGGGAATTATTATTCATAATATTTTAGAAAAATTAGATTTTACAAAAAAAATTTCTAGAATTTTTATAAAAAAAGAATTAATAAAAAAAAATATTAACTCTTCTTGGCATATTATGGTAACTAATTGGTTTAATAAAATTTTAAATATACCGATAGGTAAAAATAAAATTATTTTACATAAAATAAATAATAATGAAAAAAAAACAGAATTTAATTTTTATTTGTCTATAAAAAAAAGTTTTTCTTCTATAAAATATAATGATATTATAAGTAAATATGATATCATTTCGAGTAAATTAAATAAATTAAATTTTACAACAATTAGTGGTTTTTTATCAGGTATTATGGATTTAGTGTTTTTATGGGAAAAAAAATTCTATATTATAGATTATAAATCTAGTTGGTTAGGTAATAATAATGAAGATTATAAAATAAAAAATCTTGAAAAAGATATATATTTAAATCGTTATGATATACAATATAATTTTTATGCGTTAGCTTTACATAAATATTTAAAATATCGTATTAAAAATTATAATTATGAAAAATTTTTTGGAGGTATTATATACCTCTATATCAGAGGTCTTGATTATAAAATAAAAAAACATAATGGTGTATGGGAAACAAAACCATCGATTAAATTAATTAATAAATTAAACAAATTATTTTTATAAAATCTTATTTAAGAAATTTTGAATAAAATAACATGTATTTATTTTTAAAAAAATTATGTAAAATTAAAATTATTCGTTTAATTGATTTATATTTAGCATTTATAATAACAAATAAAAAAAAAGATTTATTAATGTTCGCTATTGCTTTACTTAGTAATTATATTGGGAAAGGTAATATTTGTTTACCAATATCTCAATTATATTTAAATATAAATATTAAAAATAAAAAAAATAATTTTTTTTTAAAGAAAATAAAAGAAATTAATAATATTAAAAATTGGGGGAAAATTTTATCGTCTTATGACGATATTGTTAGTAATGGTAAAAAAAATACTCCTATTGTTTTAATAAATAATTGTTTATATTTACATAAAATGTGGTATGAAGAAAATATAATCTTAAAAAATTTTCTTAATAACAATTTTTCTTTTATAGAACCAAAAAAAATAAAAAAAATTTTAGAATTTTTATGTAATAAAAAAGATTTTATACAACAAAAAGCTATTTGTTCTGCATTAACACATAAAATTAGTATAATTACTGGATCTCCTGGTACTGGTAAAACCAGTATTATATCAAAAATAATTTTTGCATTTATAAAAATTTTTAATAAAAATTTAAAAATAAAAATTGTAGCTACTACTGGTAAAGCTGCAGTTAGATTAACCCAATCTATTAATTATTTTTTTAAAAATATTTCTGATGAAATAATAGATAAAGAAAAAAGAAAAAATATTCCTAAAAAAGCAACTACTATACATCATTTATTAAAAATGAAAATTTATACTAAAGAAATCAAATTTAATCCATTAAATCAACTTAATATAGATTTATTAATTATCGATGAATCATCAATGATTGATTTTAATTTAATGTCTATTATTTTAAATATTTTACCTCCAAAGACTAAATTAATTTTATTAGGAGATGAATATCAATTACCTTCTATAGAATATGGAAATTTATTTAAAGATTTATGTTATTTTAAAAAATTTTATTTTACAAAAGAATATTTTTTATGGTTAAATTCTATAATTAAATATCAGTATAAAAAAAAAAATATACAAAAATTTTTTTTTCGTAATTTTATTACCGTTCTAAAATATAATTATAGGTATGCAATGAATTCTGGTATTAATAAATTAGCCTTAAATATAAAACATGGTAATCAAAAAAAACTTAAAAAAATTTTTTTATTAGAAAAATATGATGATATCCAATATTTTAATATGTTAAATGTAAATAAATATAAATTAATGATATCTTCTTTTATTAAAGAATATAAAAAATATTTTATTTATTTAAAAAAATATAAAATTTATGATAAAAGTATTTTATCTAAATTTAATAATTATCAAATAATATGTGCTATAAAATATGGATTATTTGGTACAAAAAAAATTAATTCTATTATTGAAAAAGAATTATTAAATAATAAAATAATAAATATTACTTCTCAAAATTATAATTGGTACATAGGAAAACCTATTATTATTACAAAAAATGATAATTATTTAAATTTATTTAATGGAGATATTGGTATTACCATACTAGATGAAAAAGATCAAAAATTAAAAATTAAATTTTTTTTATCTGATGGAAAACAAAAAATTATATGCATTGAAAATCTTCCATCATATGAAACAGCATATGCAATAACAGCTCATAAATCACAAGGATCAGAATTTCGAAATATTGCATTAGTGTTACCAAATAAATTTTATTCTATATTAACTAGAGAATTAATTTATACTGCTATTACAAGAGCTAAAAAAAATATTATTATTTATAGTAATAAAACTATTTTTTATAAAGCAATAAAATCTAAAATTCAAAGATTTTCTAATATTAAAAATAAAATAATTAGCCATATATAAATATTTTATTATTTAAAATAAATATTTATATAAAATATTTTTTATATAAAAATATTTTATTAAGTTAAACGTTCCTTAATACGTGCAGCTTTTCCTATTAATTTACGTAAATAGTATAACTTTGCTTTTCTTACATAACCTTTTTTTTTTATTTTAATATCATTAATTATTTTAGAATATAAAGAAAAAACACGTTCTATTCCAATAATATTGGATAATTTTCTGATAGTAAAAGAACAATTAAAACTATTTTTTTTCGAAATTGCAATTACGATACCTTCAAAAATTTGAATTCTTTTTTTTGAACCTTCTATAACCCAAATATGTATTTCTAATGTATCTCCAGGTCTAAATAATGGTAATTTTTTATAATTTTCAATTTGTTTTTGTTCAATATAATTAATAATATTATTCATTTATAATATTCCAAAGTATTATTTTTTTTTCAAATAAGTCTTTTTAAATTTACTAAATAAAAATTTTTCTTTTTCCGTTAATATTTTTTTTTTAAATAAATCTGGTCTTTTTAACCAAGTAAAACCTAATGATTGTTTTAATCTCCAATCTTTTATTTTTTGATGATTACCTGATATTAAAACTTTAGGAACATTATTATTTTTTAAATGTTTTAATGTTTTAGGTTTAGTATAATTAGGAAATCCTAATAATCCATTATTAAAGAAAGAATCTGTAGTACATGAAGATATTGTATTTAATACTCCAGGAATATTTCTTACTAAAGCATCTATTAAGACCATAGCTGGTAATTCTCCTCCACTAAGGATATAGTCTCCTATCGAAATTTCTTCATCTACAAAATTATTAATTACACGTTCATCTATACCTTTATATCTACCACAAATAAATATCATATTTTTATATGATAAAAGTTTTTTAATACAAGATAAATTTATTTGTTTTCCTTGAGGAGATAAAAAAATAATCTTTACATGATGTTTCATTTGTAATTTTGCTTGATAAATAGCTCTTATTAAAGGTTTTGCTTTTAAAATAACTCCTCCCCCTCCTCCATAAATTGAAGAATCTACTTTTTTATTTTTATTTTTAGTAAAATCTCGAAGATTAAAAATCTTAATATTTAATAGTTTTTTTTTTATACTTTTATTAATTAATCCATATTTTATAATTTCTTTAAACATTTCGGGAAATAAACTAATAATACTAATTAACATAATTATTTTTATTTTTAAATAAATTATATATCCCAGTTTACTTTAATAAGTTTATTAATTAAATCTATTTTTTTTATAATATTAGGTTCAATAAAAGGAATTAATATTTCTTTTTTACTAATTTTTAATTTATTAGGTTTAATAATAAGAACATCATATATTTTTAAATTTATTAAATCAATAACTTTACCTAAAAGGTAATTTTTATTAAAAACATAACATCCAATTATTTCATACCAATAATATTCTTTTGTATTTTTACATTTTTTTAATTCATTTTCAAAAATGAAAATTTTTTTATTAATCAAGTTTAAAATGTTATTAACATTATTTAAATTTTTAAATTTAACAATATAATTATTTTTATAAATTTTATATTTATAAAATTTTATAAAGTAAATATCTCCTATATTATTTTGTATAAATATTTTTTTATACAAAAAAATATTTTTTTTGTTTTGAGTATAAGAATATAATTTAATCCATCCTTTTATACCATAAATTTTACCAAATTTCCCTAAAATTACTTTTTTTTTTAAAATATTCATAAAAAAATGTACAGAATTATTTCACTAAACTATATACTCTGTTTGAAAGAATAGCTCCTTTAGATATCCAAAAATCCATTCTATTTTTATTAAATTGTAATTTTTTATTTAAATTTAAAGGATCAAAATAGCCTAATTTCTCTATAAAACGACCATCTCTAGAATTTCTACTGTTTGTAACAATTATTTGATAAAAAGGTTTTTTTCTAATTCCTTTTCTAGATAATCTAATTTTAACCATACATTATTCCTAATTTTTAGAATTAAATAAATTTTTTACATAATTAATTATTTTACCAAAATTATGATTTTTTTTCATTTTTTTAGTAACTAAATTCATTTGATTATATTGTTTTAGTATAACATTTATTCTAAAAATAGAAACTCCAGATCCTAATGATATTCTTTTTTTTCTAGAAAGGTTTAATATATCAACATTATTTTTTTCAAATTTAGTCATAGAATTTATAATTGCTTTGGTATTTTTTACAGTATTATTATCTATATTTAAAATATTTACAATTGGATTAGAAAAATTTTGAATATTATTTATTTTTATTTTATTTAAAAGATTAATAATGTTTTTATTACCTACTTGTTTTATTTGTTCTATCTGTTCTAAAAAATCTTGTAAATTTAATTTACTTTTATTTTTTAATTTTTCTATTAATTTTTTATTTTTTTGAAAATTAATTTTTTTTTTAATATTATCAATAATCGATAATTCAGAAGACATTCCTAATATTTTAGAAGCAATGATTTTAGGAGAAAATATTGACATATTATTTATTTTTTCTCCAGTACCAATAAATTTAATAGGTTTTTTTATTATATATTTAACTGATAAAATTGCTCCTCCTCTAGTATCACTATCAGTTTTAGTTAAAAATATTCCTGTAATAGGTAAAGTAGTATTAAATTTTTTAGCACTATTAATAGAATCTTGACCTGTCATAGCATCAACAGTAAAAATAGTTTCTATAGGAGATAATATATTAGAAATATCTTTTATTTCATTCATCATAAAATTATCTATATGAAGTCTACCTGCTGTATCAATAATTAATATATCATAAAAATTTTTTTTAGCATAATTTAGTGCTTTTTGAGAAATATCTTTTGGAAATAAATTATTTTTTACATCAAAATAATCAACTTTTATTTTATCTGCTAAAATTTTTAATTGTTTCATAGCAGCAGGTCTATATACATCTGTTGATGTAACAATAATTTTTTTTTTATATTTTTTTTTTAAAAAATATGCTAATTTTATTACACTTGTTGTTTTACCAACTCCTTGTAATCCAATAAATAAAATTATAGCAGGAGGTTTAGTTGCTAAATTAATATTATTATCAGAAGAATCTATGATTTTAATTAAATTTTTATATACTAATTTTATAAATTCTTGTCCTGGAGTAAAATTATTATTAATTTTTTTACCAATAGAATCTTTTTTAAGATTTTTAATAAATTTTTTAATAACTTCTAAAGCAACATCTGCTTCTAATAAATTATTATAGATTTTATCTAAAGTTTCTTGTATATTTTTTTCTGTTAAACGTCCATAATTTCTTATTTTTAATAATGTTCTAGATAATTTTTTACTTAGATTTTTAAACATAAAAAATTCCTTATATATATTTTTAAAATATTAAATTTTATTTGTTTATAACATATATTTTTTTTAAAATTAAAATGTAATATATTTATTTTAAAAAAAATATTTAATTATATAAAATATAAATGATTATATATATTAATTATATTAATAAAAAAAAGTTAATTAATATGATAAAAAATATAATATTAGAAAAAATAATTAATAATAAATTACAAAATAATTTAAACATAAAAGATTATATTCCTAATGGTTTACAAATAGAAGGGAAAAAATATATAAAAAATATTATACTGGGAGTAAGTATTTGTCAACAATTATTAAATATTGCCGTTAAACTTAAAGCTGATGCTATTATTGTTCATCATGGTTTTTTTTGGAAAAATGAATCTTCAGTTATTAAAGGTTTTAAAAAAAAAAGAATATATACATTATTAATAAATAATATTAATTTATATAGTTGGCATATTCCTTTAGATATTAACGAAAAAATAGGAAATAATATTTATTTAGCTAAAATTTTAGATATAAATATACAAGGCAAAATTAATCCTTTTATTTTTTATGGATATTTAAAAAATAAAATTAGTATTAAAAAATTTCTTTTAAAAATTAAAAATAAATTAAATCGTATCCCATTACATTTCGGAAAAAATGCACCTAAAAAAATTTATAAAATTGCTTGGTGTAGTGGAGCAGGACAAAAATTTTTAGGAAAAGTTTTACACTATAAAGTAGATGTATTTTTAACAGGAGAAATGTCAGAAATGAATTTTCACATCGCAAATGAAAATAAAATTCATTTTATTAGTGCAGGACATCATGTAACAGAAAGAGGCGGAGTTATTATGCTAAGTAAATGGTTAAAAAAAAAATTTAAATTAAAAACTAATTTTATAGATATATATAATCCAATATAAAAATTTTAAATGAATTTTATTTTCAATAAAATTTTATTTATATAAATAAAATTTTATTAATATAATTAAAGGAATTGTTTTGAATAAAAAATTAAATTTAATAGCACTTACATCATTAGTACTTAGTTCTATGTTAGGTGCTGGAGTATTTAGTTTACCCCAAAATATGGCTATAATTGCAAGTCCTTTAGCTTTAATAATAGGTTGGAGTATAACTGGTATAGGTATTATTTTTTTAGCTTTATCTTTATTATTACTTAATAAATTAGAACCTAATTTACAAGGAGGTATTTTTTCTTATGCTAAAAATGGATTTGGTAATTTAATCGGATTTTATTCTGTATGGGGATATTGGTTATGTGCTGTTATTGCTAATATTTCTTATTTAATAATTGTATTTTCTGCAATAGGTATTTTAATCGATACTCCAAATCATATTATTTTTGGCTGTGGAAATACATGGATATCTATCCTAGGAGCTTCTATATTATTATGGATAATCCATTTTTTATTGTTAAAAGGAACTGAAACTGCTTCTAATATAAATATAATTACTACATTATGTAAATTAATTCCTTTAAGTATTTTTATAATTTTAGTTTGTATATTTTTTAATTTTAAATTATTTAGTTTAGATTTGTTAGGATTACAAACAAAAATTTCTATCTTTAAACAAGTTAAAGATACTATGTTAATTACTTTATGGGTATTTATTGGTTTAGAAGGCGCTGTTATTCTTTCAAATAAAGCAAAAAATTCTAAAGATGTAGGAAAAGCAACATTGTTAGCAATTTTTATTGCTTTGTTTATATATTTACTTGTAACTTTATTACCTTTTGGTATTATGTCTAGATCTGATCTAGCTGCAATAAAAAATCCTTCTATGGCTAGTATTATGACTTTTTTGATTGGGAAATGGGGAGATATTTTTATTGCTTTAGGATTAATTATATCAGTATGTGGAGCATATCTTAGTTGGACTATAATGGCAGCAGAAGTACCTTGGATAGCTGCTAAAAATAAAATTTTTCCTAAAATATTATCTAAACAAAACAGTTATCAAGCTCCATCATATGCTTTATGGTTTACTAATATTAGTATGCAAATATGTTTAATATTAATTTGGATAACCAAAATAAATTATAATAAATTATTAACTATTGCATCTGAAATGATATTAGTACCATATTTTTTAGTTGGTGCTTATTTAATAAAAGTTTCTTATAGAAAAAAAATAAATAAATTAAATTTATTTATTGGAATAGGTTCTTGTATTTATTCAATTTGGTTATTATATGCTGCAGGATTTATAAATTTATTATTATCTTTAATATTATATACACCCGGGTTAATATTTTTAATATTAATTAAGATTAATAATCCAAAAATTTTTGTTTTAAATAAAATAGAAAAATTATTATGTTTTATTTTATTTATTGCATTTCTTTATGCTGTATATTTTTTATTAAATTAAAATTTTAAAATAAAATATATCATGACTATTATATATAGTAGTCATGATATTATTAGAATTAAAGTTTAAAATTTTTAAATTCTTGAATATTTACAGAAGAATCTATCTGTCCTATTAGATATGAACTGATTTCTACTTCTTGAGGAGCTACTTGTACATTATCCGATAATAACCAAGAATTAATCCATGGAAGAGGGTTTTTTTTTATTTTAAAAGGTGATTTTAAACCTACTTTTTCCATTCTAACATTAGTAATATATTCTATATATTGACATAATATATTTTTATTTAAACCTATCATTGAACCATTAGAAAATAAATATTCAGCCCATTGTTGCTCTTGTATAGAAGCATCAATAAATAATTTATAACATTGTTTTTCACATTCAAGAGCAATTTTTGCCATTTCTTTATCTTCTTCTCCTTTTCTCATACTATTAATTATATATTGTGTACCTATTAAATGTAAATATTCATCACGTGCTATAAATTTAATAATTTTAGCATTTCCTTCCATTAATTCTCTTTCAGCAAAAGCAAATGAACAAGCAAAACTTACATAAAATCTTATTGCTTCTAAAATATTAACATTCATTAAACATAAATATAGTTTTTTTTTTAAATCATATAAATTAATTTTAATTTTTTTTTTTTTAAATAAAAAAGTATTTTCACCAAATAAATGCCAATAATTAGTCATTTCAATAAGTTCGTCATAATATTTAATAATATCTTTTGTCCTCAAAAGAATATTATTATTAGTAATAATATCATTAAATATGATTGATGGGTCATTTACAATATTTCTGATTATATGAGTATAAGATCTAGAATGTATTGTTTCAAAAAATGACCAAGTTTCCACCCATGTTTCTAATTCTGGAATAGAAATTAAAGGAAGTAAAGCTATATTAGGACTACGGCCTTGAATTGAATCTAATAAAGTTTGATATTTTAAATTACTAATAAATATATGTTTTTCATTTTTTGGTAAATTTTGATAATGAATACGATCATATGATATATCTATTTCTTCAGGTCTCCAAAAAAAACTTAATTGTTTTTCAATTAACTTTTCAAAAATTTGATGTTTTTGTTGATCATAACGTGCAATATTTACAGATTGTCCAAAAAACATAGGTTCTTTTAATTGATCATTTTTTTTTTTCGAAAAAGTAGTATAACTCATTTTATTATCCAAAGAAAAATTTAAAATTATTTAAAACTAAATTATGCACGAACCATTTGAACATATATTATTTTCTTCTATAATATTATTATTATAAATATTCTGGGCTCCATCTCTAGTATTTTGATAATATAAAGTTTTTATACCTAATTTATAAGAAATTAATAAATCATATAATAATTGTTTCATTGGTATTTTATTTTTTTTAAAACGAGTAGGATCATAGTTAATATTTGAAGAAATAGATTGATCAATAAATTTTTGTATTATACCTATTAAATTTAAATATCCGTTATTATTTGGAATATTCCATAATAATTCATATTTTTTTTTTAATTTTAAAAATTCAGGAACTACTTGTTTTAAAGTACCATTTTTAGATGCTTTTATACTAATAAAACCTCTAGGTGGCTCTATACCATTAGTAGCATTTGATATTTGAGATGAAGTTTCAGAAGGCATTATAGCAGATAATGTAGAATTACGTAATCCATATTTTTTTATATCTTGTCTTAATTTTTCCCAATTATAATGTAATTTTTCTGTATGAATATTATCTACATATTTTTTATATGTATCTATAGGTAAAATTCCCATTGAATAATTTGTTTCATTAAACAATGGACAATAACCTTCAATTTTTGCTAAATTATTAGATGCTTGTAATAAATAATATTGTATTGTTTCAAATGTTCTATGTGTTAAATTATTTGCACTGTTATCAGAATAACGTACATTATTTTTTGCTAAATAATAAGCAAAATTAATAACTCCTATACCTAAAGATCTACGGCCTAAAGCTGAATTTTTTGCTGCAGGAATTAAATATTCTTGATAGTCTAATAAACAATTTAATGCTCTTACAATTAAATCTGATAAATTTTCGATCTCATTTAGGTTTTTAATTTTTCCTAAATTAAATGCTGCTAAAGTACATATTCCTATTTCTCCTTTAGGATCATTAATATTATTTAGTATTTTAGTGGGTAAAGTAACTTCTAAACAAAGATTTGATTGTTTTATTGGGGCTATTCCAGGATTAAAAGCGGAATGTGTATTACAATGATCAACATTTTGAATATATATTCTTCCTGTTGAAGTACGTTCTTGCATCATTAATGTAAATAAATTAACGGCATTAATAATTTTTTTTCTAATTTTATTGTTTTTTTCATATTTTTTATAAAGATTATCAAATTTTTTTTGATCTGAAAAAAAATACTCATATAAATCAGGAACATCTGAAGGATTAAATAAAGTAATTTTTTCTCCATTAATTAAACGTTGATATAATAATCTATTAATTTGTACACAATAATCAAGATGTCTTACTCTATTATCTTCTACTCCTCTATTATTTTTTAATACTAATAAATTATTTATTTCTAAATGCCATAAAGGATAAAATAATGTTCCTGCTCCTCCTCTTACTCCTCCTTGAGAACATGATTTAATAGCAGTTTGAAAATGTTTATAAAAAGGAATACAACCTGTATGGAATGCTTCTCCATGTCTAATAGAACTTCCTAAAGCTCGTATACGTCCTCCATTAATACCGATTCCTGCTTTTTGAGACACATATTTTACTATACTACTAGTTGTAGCATTAATAGAATCGATATTATCGCCGCATTCGATTAAAATACATGAACTAAATTGTTTAGTTAAAGTACGTACTCCAGACATTATAGGTGTTGGTAAAGAAATTCTAAAAGTAGAAATAGCATCATAAAAATTTTTAATATAATATATTCTTTTATTCGTAGGATATTGAGAAAATAAACAAGCGGCAATTAATATATATAGAAATTGAGCACTTTCATAAATTTTACCTGTTATTCTATCTTTTACTAAATATTTTCCTTCTAATTGTTTTACTGCTGCATATGAAAAATTCATATCACGATTATGATCAAGAAATTTTTCCATAATTAAAAAATCTTTTTTAGTATATTTTTTTAAAAGTAATGAATCATATTTTTTTAAAAAAATCATATTTTTTACATGATTGTATAATTTTGGGGGGGTAAATGTTCCATATGCTTCTTTTCTTAAATATGATATAGCTAATCTAGCGGCCATATATTGATAATCAGGATTTTTTTCTGAAATAAGATCTGCTGTAATTTTTATTATAATATTATGAATTTTTACTGTACTAATTTTATTATATAATTGTAAACATAATTTTTTTTTAATTTCTAAAAAAGATATATTTTTTAAATTTTGAGCAGTATGAGTTAATAAAACATTTATTTTTTTCATATTTATTAATTCTTTACATTTATTTCTTTTAATAACGAATAAATTTTTTTTCATATATAATGCCTTTTAAAATAAAAAATATTTATAATATTTATTAAATTAATCTTAAAATTTAATTAATTAAAAATTAAAAAATAATTTTATTCAATAATAATTAATTAATTAAATTAGAAAGATAATTAATATTATTATCTTTATTTGTTTTAGTATAGTATTTTTATAATTATAAGGATTTTGTATATACAAAAAGAAATAATATATTATAAATATATAATATTTTATTTTTTAGAAAATAAAATTTATATAGTTTATAACTAAACAATAAATTTATTTTAATCATTTATTTCTTAATAAAAAAATCATGAGTATTGAAATATCTGCTGGTGTAATACCAGGTATTCTTGAAGCTTGTCCAAGTGTATAAGGTTTGTAATAATTAAATTTATCTATTGCTTCATGAGATAAACTTTTAATTTTGTTAAATTTAATATTTATAGGTATTAATATTTTTTCATTTTTTTTTTGTTTTTTTATATGTTTTTCTTGTCTTTTAATATATCCTTGATATTTTAATTGTGTTTCAATATATTCAAAAATTTCTATTTTATTTTCATCAAAAGTAAGTATATCTAATTTTATTAGATCTTTATAACTTATTTCAGAACGTTTTAATAAAGTTAAACCATTAATATTTCCTATGTTATTATTTTTTAATAAATATTTAAATTTTTTTTGATTCAAATTAATAGAAAAATTTTTCATTTTTTGATATTCTTGTTCAATATTTTCTAACTTTTCATTAAATTTTTTCCAACGAAAATCATCTACTAAACCAAGTTTACGTCCTATTTCTGTTAATCTTATATCAGCATTATTTTCTCTTAATAATAATCTATATTCTGCTCTTGATGTAAACATACGATAAGGTTCTTTTGTTCCTAAAGTACATAGATCATCTAATAAAACTCCTATATATGCTTGATTTCTTAATGGATACCATTGTTTTTTATTATCTATTAAAAGAGAAGCATTTAATCCTGCTATTAATCCTTGTGCAGCTGCTTCTTCATAACCAGTAGTTCCATTAATTTGTCCTGCAAAAAATAATCCTTCTATAAATTTACTTTCCATTGTAAGTTTTAATCCTCTAGGATCATAAAAATCATATTCTACAGCATATCCTGGTCTCGTAATATATGCATTTTCTAAACCTTTAATTGATTTTATAATTAAAAATTGTATATTAAATGGTAGACTAGTAGAAATTCCATTAGGATATATTTCATGAGTAGAAATTCCTTCTGGTTCTAAAAAAATTTGATGTTTTTCTTTATTTGGAAATCTAATAATTTTATCTTCAATAGACGGACAATATCTAGGACCTTTAGCTTTTATTAAGCCATTATATATAGGACTTTTTCTGATATTATTTAATATAATTTGATGTGTTTTTTTATTAGTACATGTAATGTAACAAGGTAATTGTTTAGGATGTTGTTTAACATTCCCAATATAAGAAAAATATGGTAACGGGTTATCACTATTTTGTATTTCTAATTTAGAAAAATTAATACTTCTTTTATCAAGGCGAGGAGGAGTTCCTGTTTTTAATCTTCCTTTATTAATTGGCAATTCATTTAAACAATTAGCTAAATTAATAGATGAAATATCGTTAATTCTCCCTCCAGTATATTTATTATTTAGCCCAATATAAATTTTACCATTTAAAAAAGTACCAGTAGTTAAAATCACAACTTTTGAATTAATAATATCATTATTTATAGTTATTATACCAGTTACTTTATAATTTTTAATTATAATTTTTTTTACTTCTTGTTGAAAAATAATTAAATTTTTTTCTTTTTGTAATAAATATTTTACTTGAGTTTTATATAATTCTCTATCTGTTTGTGCTCTCGTAGATCTAACAGCTGGTCCTTTACTATGATTAAGTATTTTAAAGTTAATACCAGAATAATCAGTTGCAATTGCCATAATGCCATTTAATGCATCTATTTCTTTTACTAAATGACTTTTACCAATACCTCCTATTGCTGGATTACAAGACATTTGTCCAATTGTATCTATATTATTTGTGATTAAAAGAGTTTTTTTTTTCATTTTAGCACTAGCACAAGCTGCTTCTGTACCTGCATGTCCTCCACCTATAACTATTACATCAAATGTATTAAAATAACACATAAAATTATATACCTAATTAAAAAATTTTTAGTTGTTTTATATTTAAAACTAATAATTAAATTGGATCAACATTAATAATAAATTTAATTTTTTTAAAAAAAATAATTTTTTTTATAATTAAAAAAATATAATTTATAATTGATTGTAATCTTTTTTTAAAAAGATGTTGTAAAATTAATTGTTTTCTAAAAAAACCTTTTCTTTTACGTTGTTTTAATGATAATGGACCAATAATAATAAAATCTTTTTCATTTATATACTTTCCTATTATTTTTTTTTTTAAAATATTTAAAAAATTTAATAAAATTATTTTATTTTTAGATTCAAAAACTATAGAAATATGTTTAGTAAAAGGAGGTAATAACATCTTTTTTCTTTCTTTTAAAAGAAGATTAGTCATATCATGATAATTTTTATATTCTTTAAAAATTTTTAAAAATATTTCATTTTGTGGATAAAATGTTTGAATAATAACCATTTTTTTTTTTTTATCTAAATGATTATTTAATATATTAAAAATATTTTGTATAAAATATTCTGTAGTTTTAAAATTTTTAGAAAATAAAATATTATCTATATTAAAAAATATAATTAAACTATTTTTTAAAAAAGAAAAATATTCTTTATATAAAATTTGAGACGAAACAATTATTAATGGTTTTGTATTATCAATAAGTAAAATTTTTTTTAAAAAATTATTATTGTTTATATTTAAAATTAATATATTTGGGAAAATGTTATGTAACAATTCAATTAATTGTTCTGTACCAATACCTATTGGTATAAAAAAATTTTTTTTACAAAATGGACATGCAGTAAACATATCAATAGTTTTTTTACAACAATAACAGTATAATTTCCAGATTTTTTTATAAAAAATAAAATTATTATTACAATCTATACATTTTAAAATTTTTTGACAAAAATTACATAAGATATTAATTGAATATCCAATATACTTATAGTATATAATAATTTGTTCTTTATTTTTAATACATTTAAATATTATTTGTATTAATATTTTAGAAAAAAATTGTGATTTAAATATTTTTTTATTTTTATCTAATATTAAAAATTTAAAAAAATGTTTATATAATATTGTTATATTATTTTTAAATAAAAATTTATATTTACCAATATTAATATAATATATGGTTTCTATATTTAATGTATTAGAATTTAATATTATCGGAATATTTTCTGTTTTAGCTCTTAAAATAGCTATATTTCTTATATTATATTTATATATATTCGTTTTTCTATATATAAAATTATGTTCTTCTGTTAGGATTATTAATCCTAATTGTAGAAATTGTGTAAAAATAGAAAATTTAGTACCTATAATAATAGGTATTATACCATTTTTAATGCTTTTCCATATTAGTAATGTTTTTTTATTAGTAAAATTTGAGTATAATAAACAAATATGTATATCTAATTTAGATAAAAAATATTCATATAGCTCAAAAAAGAAATAATATTGAGGAACTATTATTAGTATCTGTTTTTTTTGTAATAAAATTTTTTTAATAATATTTAAATATATATTAATTTTTTCAAGGAAAATAATATTATTTTGTGTTACCCAAACAAAAAATTTATTTTTATAATATTTTTCTTCAAATTTTTTTAAAATATTTTGTATATCTTTCTTATAAAAATTATTATTTTTTTTTTTTTGAATAAAATTAAATTTCTTATTATTAAATATAAGATTAATTTTTTTTATTTTTTTAAAATTACAATATTTTATAATTTTACTATTATTTAAAAAAATAATCTTTTTTATTTGTAAAATATCTAATTTTTCTATAAGAAATTCATTTTTTTTTCTAAAAAAAATAGGTAATATTTGAAATAAAATACTTCCGATTGGATATTGATAATATTGAGAAATTTTTTTCGCGAAATTTAATATTAAAAAATTAAAAAGTGATTTTTTATCCAAAATTTTAGATATATATTTTAATTTATCTAGAGATTTTTTAGAAGAATAAGTAATTTTTATTACTATACCTATATAATTTTTTTTTTTAATTGATATTAAAACTCTACATCCAATAGAAATAATAACATTTTTTGGTAATAAATAATCAAATTCATTATTTATAATAGAATTATTAATTACTACTTTAATAATTTTCATAATTTAAAATTTTTATTTTTTTGTAAAATTTACTTGTAATAAAATTTTTTATTTATAAAATAAATAAATTACTTTTAATGAAAAATAAATATATATGAAAAAAAATATTCACCCTCAATGTAATAATATTACAGCTAAATGTTCATGCGGTAACTTAATTAATATTAAATCAACTTTAAAAAATAATAAAGAATTAAATTTAGATGTTTGTTATTTATGTCATCCTTTTTATACAGGAAAACAAAAAATAACAGACAATAAAGGACGTGTTGAAAAATTTAGAAAAAAATTTAAAAATTTTCAAATATTTAAATAAAAATTTTTTTTTAAAAAAGTTATATTAAAATTAATCAATAATGATTAATTAAAGAATCATTATTGATTAACAATTAATAAAAAATTTTTTATTTAATTTTTTTTTCTCTATATAAAATATGTTTTCTTAGTAAAGGATCATATTTTTTAACTAATAATTTTTTTGTATTTTTTCTATTTTTAGTAGTAGTATAAAAATGTCCAGTTTTAGCAGATGAAATTAATTTAATTATTACACGTTTTTTTTTCGCCATAAAGTTATTAACCTTTATTTTCTATTAAATTTAATATTTTCTATTCCTTTTTTATTAATTAATCTTATTCCTTTTGCAGATACTCTTAAAGTAATAAATTTTTTTTCTTTAATTAACCAAAATTTATGATAATGAATATTTGGTGAAAATTTTCTTTTAGTTGCATTCATCGCATGAGAACGATTATTACCTTTTATTGTTTTTTTATTAGTTATTTGACAAATTTTAGTCATTTATTAATTCCTTAATAATTTTTAATTATTAAAATAATAATATGTTCATTTATTATATAATAATTAATAAACATATTATTAATATTTATATTAATTATTTATATTTTCTTTTTTTTTAGATACAATAACCATTGCAGGTCTTAATAATCTTTTATTAAGGATATATCCTTTTTGTAAAATTTTTATTATATAATTTTCTTTTATTTTATCTGATCCAATTATTGACATTGCCTGATGTTTAGATGGATCAAAAGGTATATTAATTTCATTTATAATTGTTACACCAAATTTTTTAATTAAAATTATTAATAATTTTAAAGTTAATTTAATTCCTTCTATTATTGAAATTTTAAAAGAATTTTCTTTATGTATTTTTAATTCTAACGATCTCTCTAGATTATCTATTACAGGTAATAATTCATAAATAAATTTTTCTAAAGAAAATTTATATGCATTTGCTATATCTAAAGTTGATCTACGTCTTATATTTTCTATTTCAGATTGGGAACGTAATTTTAAATCCCATATTTTTTGTTTTACTGTTTTTATTTTATCTTTTAATTCAAAAATTCTTATTTTTAATAAATCATTTTTTTCTTTAAAATATTCAATTGTATATTTTTTTTTACATTTATTTATAAATAAATTATGATTTATATCATTTTTATCTAGTTCTGTACTGTTTTCAACACTATCATTTTTATCTAGTTCTGTACTGTTTTCAACACTATCATTTTTATCTAGTTCTGTACTGTTTTCAACACTATCAT
>NZ_CP046198.1:351754-398530 GCF_012569285.1 Enterobacteriaceae endosymbiont of Donacia proxima | reverse complement strand
ATTTTTTTTTTCTTTTATATTATTTTTCATATTCTATCCTTATAATTTTTTTTTTTAATTGTTAAAAATTATTTGTTATAAGATAATAAATTTTATTTTGTACAAAAATAAAATTTTTGCAAGATATTTAATCTTATTAAATTAATTATATTTTTTAAATATTGTTTTTTATAAATATATTAGTTATAATAATTAGAATATTTATATAATAAATTTTTTTTTATAATGGAAAAAAAATTTTTTATTTTTAATAAAAAAGTATATTATAATTTCTTTATTAAAGAAAGAATTAATGCAGGACTTATTTTAAAAGGTTGGGAAGTAAAATCTTTAAGATTAAATAAAGCAACTATTGTAAATAGTTATGTAACTATTTTAAATAGAAAAATTTATATATGCAATCTAAATATTAGTCCATTAAAAACAGTATGTAATTATGTTAAATGTAATTCTAAAAGAATGAAACAATTATTATTAAAAAAAAAAGAAATAGAATTTCTACAAAATTATATAAATAATAAGGGTTTTACCATTGTAGTACTTGGTTTATTTTGGAAAAAATCATGGTGTAAAATAAACCTGGCTATCGTAAAAGGTAAAAAAAAACATGATAAAAGAAATATTTTAAAAAAAAAAATATGGAATATTAAAAAAATACGTTTATTAAAAAAAAGTATTTAAATGTTAAAATGGGGCTGATTAGGATTTGACAGAATTATAAAACTCGAAGAGCATGTCAAGGTACGGTAGGCCTTGTAAAAAAACCGTTTAAATATAATTGCAGAAAATCAAAACTACGCTTTAGCAGCATAAAAAACTGTATAGGCTCTGTTACTTATTATTTTCTCTTTAGTAAAAAGTAAACAGTCATATATAAAGAGATCGTATATAATTTGTCTGAAATTATATATTAAAGTATTGAGACTAGATAATATAAACTTTGTTTTATCAGTTTATATTATTAAAATATGAGATAAAACTAAACATGTAGTGCTAAAAGTGTAATAATTTTGGACGGGGGTTCGAATCCCCCCAGCTCCAAGTAAAATTTTTACTATATGTTGTTTATATTTTTTATATGGTAAATTTAGTTAGATTTTTTTTTAATTCGTATTGATTTAGGTGTAATTTCTATCAATTCATCATATTGAATAAAATCTATTGCTTCTTCTAAGGATATTTTTTTTATAGGAATTAAATTTATAGGATTATCACTACCGGATGCTCTCATATTAGTAAGTTTTTTATTAATTAAACAATTTACAAAAAGGTCATTTGATTTATTATGTATTCCTATTATTTGTCCTTTATAAATTTTATCTCCAGGTTTAATTAATAACTTACCTCTTGATTGTAAATTATATAAAGAAAATGCGACAGCATAACCTTCTTTATTTGAGATTAAAACACCATTATTTCTTTTGTGTATTATATCATATTTATTTACATCATAATGACTAAAAAAAGAATTTATTATTCCATTTCCTGATGTTATATTTATAAATTCATTACGTAAACCGATTAAAGCTCTACTTGAAATAATTGCTTCAATTTTAATTCTATTATTAAAATTATTTAAAATAATATTATTTATTATAGCTTTTTTTTTATTTAATAATTGAATTATATTACCTTTTTTATTTTGCATAAGGTCTAAAATTAATACTTCAAATGGTTCTTTCCGTTTACCATTAATGATTTTAGTTAAAATTTGTGGTTTTGATACTAATAATTCAAATCCTTCTTTTCTCATATTTTCTATAACCATAGCAAGATGTAATTCTCCTCTTCCAAAAACCATAAAAGTATTATTATTTTCAGTTTTTTCTATATGTAAAGCCATATCATATAAACAAACTTTATTAATTTTATGAAATATTTTATGAGATGTTAAATGTTTCCCTTCCATACCTGCAAATGGAGAATCATTAACTTGGAATAACATACTAATTTTTGGTTTTTCTATTTTTAATTTGGGAAGAGATTTATAATTATTTATATCACAAATTGTATCAGAAATATTAATGTTTTCGAATCCTGTTCCTGCAATACCTATAATATCACCAGCTTGAGCATTATTTGCATAAACATGTTTTAATCCTATATTAAATATTATATATAAAACTTTCATTTTTTTAATTTGATTATTTTTATCTATAAAAATTAAATTTTGATTTATTGTAATTTTACCTCTTTTTATTAAACCAATACAAATATTACCAATATAATTATTAAATTCTATTTGAGATATTTGCATTTGAAATGGTTTATTAATATCACATTTAGGAGATGGAACATAATCAATAATAGTTTTATATATAATATCCATATTATTATACATTTTATTTATATTATTTCCTGACATTCCTTTAAGAGCAGATGTATATATTATAGGAAAATTAAGTTGATCATCAGAAGCATTTAAATCTATAAATAAATCAAATATTTGATCGATAACCCAATCTGTTCTAATAAATTTTCTATCTACTTTATTTATTATTACAATCGGTTTAAATTTATATAAAAAAGCTTTTGATGTAACAAACCTTGTTTGTGGCATAGGTCCTTCAATAGCATCTACTAATAATAATACAGAATCTACCATTGATAAAATACGTTCTACTTCTGCACTAAAATCTGCATGTCCTGGAGTATCAATAATATTAATTTTATAATTTTTCCAAAAGATAGATGTATTTTTTGAAAAAATAGTTATACCTTTTTCTTTTTCTAATTCATTAGAATCCATTAATCTGTTAGTATTATTTTTATTTTGTAATAAATTTTTAACATTTTTAAAACTATCAGATTCTTGTAATAATTTATCTATTAACGTTGTTTTTCCATGATCTATATGTGCTACAATAGCTATATTACGTATTTTTTTCATAAAATCCTGATAAAATAATAGTACTTAAAATTAATTAAAATTTTTTTAATTTATAAAAATAATTTTTGTTATTTATTAATATTATTATTTTATTTTCAATAATCTTAATTATATTTTTATTAATATAAAGATATCATATATTATTATAAAATAATATTTATCAATATTATGTATTTAAAATATAAAAATAAATGTTAATTTTTTTTTAATTTTTATAGAAAAAAATAATATTATAAACTTAATAATTTAATTAATATAATTACTATTAATTAAATTATTAAATTCATATAATTTAAATAAATATTTTAAATTATTTATTTCTGGTTTAATTTCAAAATTTAAATATTCTTGATTTAAAATAATATTAGTTTCAATTTTTGTTAATTTATGATATAAAAATACTAACTCTTTATATTTTATTAATTTTTTTTTTATATTTATTCCACCTCTAAAATTAATATTATTAATATTATTTATATTTTGATAAATTTTTGTTAAATCACCTAATTTATTAATTAGTTTTTGACTTATTTTTTTTCCTATTCCTGGAACCCCAGGAATATTATCTATAGAATCACCACTTAATGCTAATAAATCGCTAATGAATTTTGGGTATACTCCATATTTATGATATATTTCTTTCGGTCCAGAAATAGAGTAATTAATTGGATTTACTATTTTAATATTTTTTGTAACTAATTGTGTTATATCTTTATCTATACTAAAAATAAAAATAAAATAATTTTTTTTTTCTGCATATATTGCTAAAGTACCAATTATATCATCTGCTTCTACATTTTTTATAGATATAACATTATATCCCATAGCCTGTATAATTTTATACAAAGGTTTAATTTGTATAACTAAATTATTAGGCATATTAATCCTAGTTAATTTATATTTACTAAAAATTTTTCTTCTGAAAGAATTTCCTTTAGTATCAAATATAATTAAAAAATAACTATTAATATTCATTTTTATGATTTTGTTAAACATTTTAATAAAACCATACATTGCTCCAGTAGGATATCCTTTACTATTAGTTAAATAAGGTAAAGCATAATATGCACGGTATAAATAAAATGTTCCGTCTATTAAAATTATTTTTTTTTTCATATATATTTATATATACTAAATTAAATCTTTTTTTTAAAAAAAATTTATTTTTTTAAAAGTTTTAATACTAAATTTATATAATGCGAATAAAGATTATCTCCATAATTATTATATAATGAAGATAAATTAATTACATATTTATTATTAATATAAATATCTGGAACTAAATTTATATCAAGTTTTTCAACTAAATCATATTCTTTTTCAAATAATGTTTTTGCTATATTACTATTCCACGCTGCATCAAATGTATTACTAGTTATACCTGTAATTTTTATAAAAAGTTTTTTTATAGATTTATAATCATGAATTGTTTCAGTATTATGAATACCATCGAAAATAGGACCTATAATTTTATTTTCTACATTTAACATTTTAGCAACCACCCATGTATAACCTAATAAGGTAGCAAATCCATTTTCTTGACCCATTTTACTATAATGAATTCTTATAATTTTAACATTTTTGGGAATTTTATTTTTAAAAATTTTTTTATCAATATTTCTATAAAATTCGTAACAATGAGGACATAAAAATGAAAAAAATTCAATTATAACTGGTTTATTACCAAATGCTTTTTTATATAATAACTGACTTTCTTTTGTTAATTTTTCGTAAAAAAGCTCTCTTGATGGGTTTCTGTATGCAAAACATCTATTAGATGTAAATAATAATA
This sequence comes from Enterobacteriaceae endosymbiont of Donacia proxima, assembly GCF_012569285.1. Taxonomy (NCBI): domain Bacteria; kingdom Pseudomonadati; phylum Pseudomonadota; class Gammaproteobacteria; order Enterobacterales; family Enterobacteriaceae; species Enterobacteriaceae endosymbiont of Donacia proxima. The sequence continues at coordinate 393,848 of NZ_CP046198.1, read as the reverse complement.
AAAATAGCATACTAAAAAATAGTACACATTTTTTTTTTGTATTTATCATAGTTTTATCACTCTTAATTAAAATATAAGATTAATATAATTTAATATCTATTAAATATAGATATTTAAGTTAAACTATTTTTAAAAAAATTTTTAATTTTATATTAAAACTTTTAATGATAAAATATCAAAAGTTTTAGATTAAATATTAACATTTTTTAAAAAATTAATCAAATTATTTATATCATTTGGTAAAATCGTATTCAGTTTTATTTTTATTTTATAAAATGGATGCATAAATTTAATACAATATGCATGTAAAGCTTGTCTTTGAATTATTTTATTAATTTTTGTTTCATAAAATTTACTAATATTAATATTATTGATATAATTTTTATAAATTTGATCACCAACAATACTATGTTTAATATATGATAGATGAACTCTAATTTGATGAGTTCTACCTGTTTCTAATTTAATTTTTAAATGAGTATAATTTTTAAAAATATTTTTTATAAAAATTTTAGTTATTGCTGATTTACCTAATGGGTGTATTTTCATAAAAATATTATTTTTTTTATATATACGTTTTATTGGAAAATTTATAATATTATTATTTTTAATAATTCCATTAACAATTGTTTCATATTTTCTTACTATATTATGTTTTTTTAATTCTTGTTTTAAAAAAAAATAACAATAAATATTTTTTGCTATTATCATTAAGCCAGTAGTATTCTTATCTAATCTATGTATAATTCCTGCTCTAGGTATATCTCTTGCATGTGGATAATAATATAATATTGCATTAAATATAGTATTATTTATATTTTTATTACCAGGATGTACAACAATATTAGATGTTTTATTAATAACTAAAACATATTGATCTTCATAAATTATATTTAAAGGTATATTTTGTGCTTTCCATATTATTTTTTTATTTAAAATAAAAGTATTAATTTGAATTATATCTCCTAAAAAAATTTTTTTTTAGGTATATTAATAATATTATGATTAACTTGAACTTTATTACAAATTATTAATTTTTTTATTTGTGTTCTAGAAAATTGTAATATTTTTTCTTTAAGAAAAGAATCTAACCTTTTTTTATTATTTAATAAACAAACTTTAAAAGTTAAATTAATATTTTTCATTTTATTTAAGATTTTGAAATTATAGATTATATTAAATATATAATATTTTAATAAATTAAAAAATAAAAATTATATGAATAAAAAAATATTTTTAATTAACATAATTATGTTTATATTACTAATTACAATTAATTGCCAATATAATACATATATACATAAACAAAAACATTTTAATATTTCTTTAAAATATGATTATCTTAATGCTATAAGATTTTTATCTGAAAAAAAATATGATCAAGCTTTATTAGAATTTAATAATTTATATATCAATTATCCTCGTAATATATATACTGAAAAGATTTTAGTTTTTTTAATTTATCTTAATTATGTAGAACATAATTTTTTAATTGTTTTAGAATTAATAGATGAATTTGTACAATTATATGATAATTCTGCATTTATGAGTTATATTCTCTATATTAAAATAATGGCAGAAATATCTTTAGATACTAATAATCAAATACAAAACTTATTTAAAATTAATAGAAGTGATTGTAATCCATTTTATACTCAATTAGCTATTAATGATGCAAAAATATTTTTTAAAAAATATCCAAATAGTATTTATATTCATCTTTTAAAAAAAAGATTAATGTATATGAAAAAACGTATTAAAAATTTTGATTTAAATATTATTAAATTTCTTTATCAAAAAAAAAAATATATATCAGTAATTAATAGATGTTTAATATTTTTAAAAAATAATTCATGTAATGATATTAATACTTATTTAATAAAAAAAATTTTAAATGATTCTTTAGATAAATTAAATATCAGTCATATTTAATGTTATGTAAAAAAACTTAATATTATTATAATATTAAGTTTTTTTACATTTTTACTATAATTTATAATTTAATTGTTTATATTATTTATTAATAAATTTTGTATATTTTTAAATATATTTTTTATTTTATTTATTTTATTGTTTTTAATTAAAAAAAATAAGTTATTTATAGAATTTAAATATTTTTTAATACTTTCTTTATTATTTTTAAATTTTAAAATAAGATTTGTATATAATTGTGGATCATAAATAAAAAAATTTTTAAAAATAAAAAAATTTAAGTCATATATAGGTTTTGATAAAATAAATATTTCATTTAATGAAATTTTATTATTAAATAATAAAGTAGTATATGTTAATACAAAAAAATACTTTAATGATTCTATAAAAAATATATATTGGTCATGTTTTATAATATCAATATTATTAATCTTTATCCCCCAAATTTCTATTTGTTTTAAAAACCATAAATAAAATTCTTTATTACGTCCATGACAATACATTATAAATTCTTTTAAAAAAATTTTTTTTTTTATATTAAATAATGGATATAAACCTAGAACAGGTCCTTTATATATTGGAAGTATTATTTCAAAAGAAATTTGTTTAATAGGAGATAAATCAACTAAAATACAGTTTTTAGGTAAAATTAATAATTTTTTAATAATTTTTCTTAAGAAAGGAATAGATACATTAATAATAATCATGCCTATATTCATAAATATAGAATGAATATTATTCAAATCTAAATTTTTTTCTTTTACATAATGTATATTATATCCTGTTAATATTAACATTTTTTTAAAAAAAGAACCTATTTTATTATTACTAATAATAAGTATTGTAGACAGATAAGGTTGTAAATTTTTAAATATTTTATTTTTTTCATGTAGATATGATTCATTAATTATACGAGATAATATATCTTCTATGAAATCAGGAGATATTCCTATTTGTTCTGCTTCTTTTCTCCTTAATTCAATAATTTTTTTTTCCCTTTCAGGAAAATAAATAGGTAATCCATTTTTATATTTTATTAATCCAATTTGTTTTACTAAATTTAACCTTTTTTTTAAAAGATTTAATAAATCTATATCTAGAATATCAATTTGATTACGTAATAAATCTATTTTATTTAGCATATTGTTTTAAATTTATATTTAAGAAATATTTTTTTTTTTTAAAAAACGTATTTTAAGTATTAAATCTAATTCATTATTTATTTGTAATAAAACTTTTTCTGTAGATTTAAAATCTAAACATCCATCTGTAATTGAAACTCCATATTTTAATTTTTTATTATTTTTAATATCTAAAATTTGATTTCCTTGATTAATATAACTTTCTATCATTATTCCTATAATAGATATATTTCCTTCTTTAATTTGGGAAATTATGGATTTAATAACTAAAATTTGTTTTGTATAATCTTTATTAGAATTACCATGACTGCAATCAATCATTATATTAGATTTTAATCCAATATTTAATAAAATTTTTTCACATTCTAATATATTATGTTTATAATAATTAGGTTTTTTACCTCCTCTTAAAATAAGATGACAATTTTTATTACCTGTAGTACTTACTATATATGATTTTCCATTTTGATCTAAACTTATAAAATGATGTTTTATGGCTGATGCTTGAATCGCATTAATAGCTACATTAATATTACCATTTGTATTGTTTTTAAATCCGGCAGGAATATTAATTAAAGAAACTATTTCTCTATGAATTTGAGATTCTACCGTGCGAGCTCCAATTGCTACCCAACTTAATAAATCATCTATATAATGGAATGTATTAGGATCTAATATTTCAGTTGCTAATGATATATTTTTTATAGCTAATTTTATTAATAATTTACGTGCTAAGTATAATCCTTTATTTATATCAAAAGTATGATTCATGTATGGATCATTAATTAATCCTTTCCATCCTAAAATTGTTCTAGGTTTTTCAAAATATACTCGCATAATAAGAAATATATTTTTTTTTAATTTTAAAGATAAATTTTTTAATAAATTACCATATTCTATAGCTTCATCAAAATTATGTATCGAACATGGTCCACAAACAATTAAAATTCTAGGATCTTTACCATTAATAATATTTGATATAATTTTACGTGATATTAATATATTATTTTTAATATCTTGGGATATTGATAATTTTTTTTTTAATTCTTTTGGAGTAATTAAAGTATTTTTATTATCAAAATTATTTTTTTGCATAATAAAATTATCCATATATAAAAATTTTATTGCATAAAAATAACATATTTATTCTATAAAATTCAATAAAATTGTTATTTAATTTTTAAAATATAAATTAAAAATAAAAATAATTTTTTTATAATTAAAATATTATAAATATTAATTTATAATCAAAAATTTTTTTTTATACAAATATTTTTCTTAGGAAATATTAAATGAATAAATTATTAAAAAAAAATATAATAGAATCTATACAATTAGATAAATTCGCAGAAAATGCATATTTAAATTATTCTATTTATGTAATTTCTGATAGAGCATTACCACATATTGGAGATGGATTAAAACCAGTTCAAAGAAGAATTATATATGCTATGTCTGAATTAGGATTAAAATCTTCATCTAAATATAAAAAATCTGCTAGAACTATTGGTGATGTAATAGGTAAATATCATCCTCATGGAGATATAGCATGTTATGAAGCAATGGTTTTAATGGCACAAACTTTTTCTTATAGATACCCATTAATAGAAGGGCAAGGTAATTGGGGTGCACAAGATGATCCAAAATCATTTGCAGCAATGAGATATACGGAATCTCGTTTGTCTAAATATTCTAATATTTTATTAAATGAAATAGAAAAAGGTACTGTTGATTTTATTCCTAATTTCGATGGTACATTATTAGAACCTAAAATATTACCTGCTTGTTTACCTAATATTATTTTAAATGGATCAACAGGAATAGCCGTCGGTATGGCAACAGATATACCACCACATAATATTCAAGAAATATCTCATGCAATAATTAAACTTATTGATAATCCTCAAATTTCATTAAATGAACTTCTAAAGATAATACAAGGTCCAGATTTTCCAACAAAAAGCGAAATTATAACATCTAAAGATGAAATATATAAAATATATGAAAAAGGAAAAGGTTCAATTAAATTAAGAGCAATATGGAAAATTAAAGATAATTCAATAATTATAACATCTTTACCTTACCAAATTTCAGGAATACGTATTATTGAACAAATTAATACACAAATAAGAAATAAAAAATTACCGATGATTGAAGACATTAGAGATGAATCTGATTATGAAAATCCTACACGAATAGTTATTATTATTCGTAATAATTTTAATCATTTAAAAATTGAACAAATTATGTTACATTTATTTTTTATTACTGATCTAGAAAAAAGTTATCGTATTAATTTAAATATGATCGGTTTAAATAATAAACCAGCTGTAAAAAATTTAATAGAAATATTATCAGAATGGATTCTATTTAGAAAAATAATAATAAAAAAACGTTTACATTTTTATTTAGAAAAAATAATTAAAAAATTACATATTATAAAAGGACTATTAATTGTATATTTAAATTTAGAAAAATTTATTAAAATTATTCGTTTAAATCCAGATCCTAAACCTATTTTTAGAAAAGAATTTAATTTAACTAATTTACAAATAGAAACTTTACTTAATTTTAAATTACGTTCTATTTCATTTATAGAAGAAAAAAATTTAATAGATAAAAAAAAAAAATTAGAAATAGAATATAAAAATATTATACAAATATTATCTTCAGAAAAAAAAATTAATATGTTATTAAAACAAGAAATATTATTCTCATCTAAAAATTATAATAATAATCGTCGTTCAATTCTAAAAAAAAGAGAAGAAGCAAAATTATTAAATGAATCAGAATTAATTTTAAGTGATCCTATTACAATTATTTTATCTAAAATGGGATGGATTAGGTGTGCAAAAGGACATGCTATAGATCCTCTAAACCTTAATTATAAATCTGGAGATTCATTTTTACTTTCTGTAAAAGGAAAAAAAAATCAAACTATAGTAATTTTAGACTCTATTGGACGTAGTTATAGTATCGATACAATTTCATTGCCTGCGGCAAGAAGTCAAGGAGAACCTTTAAATGCTAAATTAAATATTTCTAAAGGATCTGTAATTAAAAGTTTGTTAATGGAATCTAATAATAAAGAAATTATTTTATCTTCTAGTTTTGGTTATGGTTTTATATGTCAATTTCATGATTTAATTGCATGTAATAGAAATGGAAAATTATCTATTATTCTATCTAAAAATGCAGAAATATTATCACCTTTAGTTATTAAAAATAAAAATACTAAAATATTAGCTATATCTTTGTTAAATAGATTTTTATTATTTTCAATAAATGAAATTTCTAAATTATCTAAAGGAAAGGGAAGTAGATTAATCTTTATTAATAAAAAAGATTTTATTCAAAATAAAGATAAATTAAAATGGATATTTTGTATTAATAAAAATTCTATAGTTTATATAAAAACTGATACAAAACAGTTTATATTAAATTATGAAGAAATTAAAAAATTTTATTCATTAAAAGGTAAAAAAGGTTTTTTTTATAAAAATATAAAGAATATTAAAGATATTTTTATTAAAAATAATAATTAAAATTATTTATTAATATATAATTTTATATAAATTTATTTTTTAAAAATTTTATATTTTAAAACAAATAATTAATATAATTAATTTATTTATTTAAATATAAATAAATTATAAATTATGATTTATATAAAATAAATAAATTAAATATTTTAATAATGATTATATTAATATATATTTATTTTATAAAAATTATAAATATCTAATTATTTATGTTTTTATATTTTAAAAATTTATATAGGTTTAACAATATGAAAGTATTAAAATTTGGTGGAACTTCATTAAAAAATGCAAAAAAATTTTTATTAGTAGCAAATATAATTAATAATTATTTAAAAAAAGAAAAAATAGCTGTTGTTTTATCTGCTCCTGCAACTATTACAAATATTCTAGAATTACTAATAAAAAAAAATTTAGAAAAAAAAAATTATAAAGAAGATTTTATATATATTAAAAATTTTTTTGTTAATTTAATTAATAATTTAAAAAAAAAAGTTAATGATATAGATATTTTTCTTTTATCTAATAAAATAAATGAAATATTATCTAAAATAAAAAATTTATTAAAAGGTATTGAATTAATAAATTATTGTCCAGATATAATTAAGGCAAAAATTTTATCACAAGGTGAAAAATTTTCCATATTTTTATTAGAATCTTTATTAAAAATAAAAAAATATAAAATATATATTATTAGTCCTAAAAAATACTTATTAGCTTATGGCAATTATTTAGAATCGACAGTAAATATTACTATAACTTCTAAAAATCTTAAAAAAATAAATTTATCTAATATTGATTTAATATTAATGCCTGGATTTTTTGCTGTTAATAAAAATAAAGAAACTGTTTTATTAGGTAGAAATGGTTCAGATTACTCTGCTGCAGTATTAGCTGTTTGTTTTAAAGCAAGTTGTTGTGAAATTTGGACTGATGTAAATGGTATTTACACTGCGGATCCTAATATTGTATCTAATACACAATTATTAAAATTTATTAGTTATCAAGAAGCAATAAATTTATCATATTTTGGAGCTAAAGTAATCCATTATAAAACATTATTGCCTATGTTTAAAAAAAATATACCTTGTGTTATTAAAAACATAATGAATTCTAAATTTAATGGAACTATAATTAAGAATTTTGATATAACTAAACATTTATTACCAAAAATAAAAAGTATTACTGAATTAAAAAATATATCAATGTTAAATATTTTTGGTAATAAAAATAAATATATAAAAAATATTATATCAAAAATATTATTTTTTATATTTGAATCTAAAATATCTGTTTATTTTATAACTCAATCTTCTGAAGATTGTAATATTAATTTATTTTTACTAGATAAAGATTTAAATAATTTAAAAAATTTATTAGAAGAAAAATTCTATTTAGAATTTAAATATAATCTAATTAAATCTATACAAATTATTCAAAATTTATCATTAATTACTTTGATTATTAATCAAGTTAATTATTCTAAAAATATAATTTCCAATTTTTTAAAAATATTTAAAATAACTAAAACAAGTATTTTCGGTATATCACAAAATATTTTTCAAAATCATATTACTGTCGCTATAAAAAAATACTATGTAAAAGATATCATTAAAATATCACATGAAATTTTATTTCATAAAAAAAAAATATTAGAAATTTTTATTATAGGTACTGGAGGTATTGGAAGTACTTTATTACAACAAATAAATAAAAATATAAATAATTTTAAAAAAAAAAATATTTTTTTAAAAATTTGTAGTATTTTAAATACAAAATATTCATTAATAAATTTTAATGGAATTAATATAAAAAATTGGCGAAAAGAAATAAAAGATAGTCCTTTCTATAATAATCAGATAGAATATTTATTACAAAATATTAAGAAATATAAATTAATTAATCCAGTTATCATTGATTGTACTTCTTCACAAAAAATTGCTGATAAATACATTGATTTTTTTAATTATGGTTTTAATATAATAGCTGTTAATAAAAAAGCAAATTCTTCCAGTATAGAATACTATAATCAAATACGTTTAACAGCAAGTAAATTAAATTTAAAATTTTTTTATGAAACAAATGTTGGTGCAGGTTTGCCAGTTATTAATACATTAAAAAATTTGTTACAAACAGGTAATAAAATCAATAAATTCATTGGAATTTTATCTGGTTCACTATCATTTATTTTTGGTAAATTAGAAGAAGGAATTCTTTTATCTAAATCAATAATAATGGCACAAAAAATGGGTTTTACAGAACCAGATCCTCGTATAGACCTTACAGGTATAGATGTAGCTAGGAAATTACTTATATTAGCTAGAGAAATCGGTTTTAATATAGAACTAAAAGATATTATTATTGAATCTGTTATATCTAATGAATTAAATAAAAATTCTTCTATTAAAGAATTTTTTAATTCTTTATCAGATATAGATAATATCTATGTTAAAAAAATTCAAATTGCGAAACAAAATAATAAAGTCTTACGTTATATAGGAAGTATAGATGAAAAAGGTATATGTAAAGTAAAAGTTATTCAAATTGATAATAATCATCCATTTTTTAATATAAAAAATGGAGAAAATTCTTTTGCTTTTTATACTAATTATTATCAACCTTATCCATTAGTATTAAGAGGATATGGAGCTGGTAATAATGTTACTGCCGCAGGAGTATTAACTGATTTATTACATATTATTTAATAAAATAAGGAATTATTATTTATGATAAAAATTTATTCTCCTGCTTCTATTGGTAATATTAATGTAGGTTTTGATACATTAGGAATAGCATTATCTAGAATTGATGGAGGAATTTTAGGAGATTTCATAACTATTTCGCATTCTAAAAAATTTGAATTAATAAATAAAGGTTTATTTTTTAATGATTTGCCCAAAAACAATTATGAAAATATTATTTTTAATTGTTGGATAAAATTTTGTGATAAAATTGGGAAAAAAGTTCCCTTAAAAATAATTTTAGAAAAAAATGTTCCTATATCATCAGGATTAGGTTCAAGCGCATGTTCTATAGTTGCTTGTTTAAAAGCAATAAATTTATTTTTCAATAATCCATTAAATAATTTAACTTTATTAAAATTAATGGGAGAATTAGAAGGATTTTTATCAGGTAAAATACATTACGATAATATCGTACCATGTTTATTAGGAGGTATGAAATTAATACTAATTATAAATAAAAATAACTTAATTATTCAAAATTTACCAATTTTTCAAAATTGGTTTTGGGTAATTGCATATCCTGGAATAAAACTATCTACATTTTATTCTAAAAAAATTTTACCAAAATTATATAAAAAAGAAATTTTCATTAAGCAAAATCAATATTTAGCAGGATTTATTAATGCTATCTATACAAAACAAGAATTATTAGCTGCAAAATTAATGAAAGATTTTATAGCTGAACCATATCGGAAACCATTTATACCTAATTTTGAAAAAATGGCTTATAAAGCAAAAAAATTAGGAGCTTTAAGCTGTGGTATTTCAGGATCTGGACCTACTATATTTAGTATTTTTAATAATTTAAATATTGCATATAATATGGTTAATTGGTTACAAAAAAATTTTTTAAAAAATAAAACAGGTTTTGTTCATATATGTAAGATAAACAATCTAGGCACTAAAATTATGGAGACCAAATGAAATTTTATAATCTTAATGATCATAAAGAAAATAAAAATTTTAGTCAAGCTTTACAACAAGGATTAGGTATAAAACAAGGTTTATTTTTTCCTAAGTATTTGCCTAAATTAAATAATAACACTATTGAAAATATATTAAATTTTAATTTTATAGATAGAAGTAGTTATATACTTTCACTTTTTTTAGAAGAAGAAATAAAATTAAATATTTTAAAAAAAAAAATAAAAGAAGGATTCAATTTTCCCTTAATATTAAATTTTTTGAATAAAAATCTTGCTTGTTTAGAATTATTTCATGGCCCTACTTTAGCTTTTAAAGATTTTGGTGTTCGTTTTATGGCACAAATGTTAAAATTTTTTAATAAAAAAAAACAAAATAAAATTATTATTTTAACTGCTACTTCTGGAGATACAGGTGCTGCTGTTGCTCATGCATTTTATAAAATTAAAAATATTGAAATAGTAATATTATATCCCTATAAAAAAATTTCTATTTTACAAGAAAAATTATTTTGTACATTAGGAAATAATATAAAAACTATTGCTATTAAAGGTAATTTTGATGATTGTCAAAAACTTATTAAAAAATCTTTTGATGATCAAGAATTAAAACAAAATTTAAATTTAAATTCCGCTAACTCAATTAATATCAGTAGATTACTTGCACAAATATGTTATTATTTTGAAGCATTTAGTCAAATACCTTTAGATCAAAGAAAAAAAAAAATAATTATATCTGTTCCAAGTGGAAACTTTGGAAATTTAACTGCTGGTTTAATGTCTAAAGTAATGGGTTTACCAATATACAAATTTATAGCTGCGACTAATATAAATGATACAATTCCAAAATATTTAAATACAGGATATTGGAATCCCCAAAAAACTGTATCTACATTATCTAATGCTATGGATGTTAGTATCCCTAATAATTGGCCTAGAATTAAAGAAATTTTTAAAAATAAAAACTTTAATTTAAATTTATTAGAATCTAAATCTATAACAGATCTAGAAACAACACAAATAATAATAGATGTATTTAATAAATATAAATACATTTTAGAACCACATACAGCTGTAAGTTTTTGTGCATTAAAAAAATTTATTCCAGAAAAAAATACTTTTAATATATTTTTTGGTACTGCTCATCCAGCAAAATTTAAAGATTATATTTATAATACTTTACATAAAAAAATAACATTACCTAAAATTTTAGCTAATTGTATAAAAAAAAAAAATTTATCTTATAAATTACCTAATAATTTTTTAGTTTTAAAAAAATTTTTAATGAAAAATTATATGATTTAAATCACATATCTTTTTTATATAAAGAATATTAATTATGTTAATAAATAAATTAACTTATGATTATGAGTACTTTATCTTATTTCAAATATTTGCCATTTTTATTAGTTGTATAATGATATTAATATCATTTTTTTTAGGAGAACGTTCATTTAATTTAAATAAACAAATACCATTCGAATCAGGAGTAATTTCTTATGGAAATTCACAAATAAAAATACATATTAAATTTTATTTAATAGCAATATTTTTTATTATTTTTGAGATTGAGTCTTTATATTTATATTTATGGTCTCTTTCTATAAAGAAAATAGAATTAGAAGGTTTTATCGAAGGAATTTTATTTATTTTTACTATTTTAATTACTTTGTTTTATTTATTTAAAACCAATATATTAAATTGGAAATATAAAAATATTTAATAATATTAAAATATATAAATGTATAATACAATATGAAATATATCCTTAACAAACATAAAAATAAGAAAAAAAAATATCCTTTAGAAGAAAAAAAATATATTAGTACAGATCCATTAAATGAACAAGTTCATAAAAATATTTTTTTAGGTAGTTTAAAAAAAATTACTCATCAAATTATTAACTGGGGACGAAAAAATTCTTTATGGCCCTATAATTTTGGATTATCATGTTGTTATGTTGAAATGACAACATCATTTACATCAATTAACGATATTTCACGTTTTGGTTCAGAAGTTTTAAGATCTTCTCCCAGACAAGCTGATTTTATAGTGATAGCAGGGACATGTTTTTTAAAAATGGCTCCTATAATACAACAATTATATGATCAAATGCTAGAACCTAAATGGGTTATTTCTATGGGATCATGTGCTAATTCTGGAGGAATGTATGATATATATTCTGTAGTACAGGGTGTAGATAAATTTTTACCTGTAGATATTTATATTCCAGGATGTCCACCTAGACCAGAAGCATATATACAAGCATTATTATTATTGCAAAAATCTATTAATTATGAAAGACGTCCTTTATCCTGGATAATAGGAGATCAAGGTATTTATAAAGCTAAAATAAAATCACTTAATAAAAATTTTTATAATAAAAATATCAAATTTAAATCACCAAAAAATATATGATATCTATAGGCATCTATTTATGAATAATTTTTTTAATAAAATAGTTACTAAGATAGGAGATAAACATAACAAATCTTTTTCTAAAAAGAAAATAGAACCTATAATAGATGAATTAAATAAGAAATTTTCTTTTAAAGATTTTATTATACAAAATAGTTATAATAAAAGAATGCCATTAGTTATTTGGATTAAATCTAATGATATAATAAAATTTATGAAATTTTTTTCACAAATTATTCATAATCCATATAATATGCTATATGATATGCATGGTATAGATGAAAGATTACATTTAAATAAATTTCATTTAATGAAAAAAATAGATTTTTCTTTATTTTATCATTTAATTTCTATTAATAGAAATTCAGATATTATTATAAAAATTCCTCTAAAAAAAAAATCATTATATATTAATAGTATTACAGGAATTTTTAAAAATTCTAATTGGTATGAAAGAGAAATTTGGGAAATGTTTGGAATTAATTTTATTAATCATCCTTGTTTATCACATATTTTATTACCCAAAAATTGGGATAATGGTTATCCTTTACGTAAAGATTTTCCTTCTAGAGCTACTGATTTAACTCCTTACATTTTAACAAAAAAAAAATATAAAATAGATATTAAAGCAACAAAAATCTTTCCAAAAGATTTTAATATATCAGAAAAAAATAAATATGATGATTATATGTATCTTAATTTAGGACCTAATCATCCTTCTGTTCATGGAGTATTCAGGATTATTTTACAATTATCAGGAGAAGAAATTATACAATGTATACCAGAAATTGGTTATCATCATAGAGGTGCAGAAAAAATAGCTGAACGACAAACATGGCATACTTATATACCATATACAGATAGAATTGAATATTTAGGTGGATGTATAAATGAAATGCCTTATATTCTAGCAATAGAAAAATTAGCTAATATTATTGTTAGTGATAGAATTAAGGTAATTAGAATAATGTTATCTGAACTATTTCGTATTAATAGTCATTTATTATATTTATCAACTTTTATACAAGATGTAGGAGCAATGACTCCTGTTTTTTTAGCTTTTACTGATAGACAAAAAATATATGATATAATTGAAGCAATTACTGGTGCTAGAATGCATCCTGCTTGGTTTAGAATAGGAGGATTAGCTCAAGATCTACCTCAAGGATGGGATATTCTAGTAAAAAAATTATTAATATGGTTACCTAAAAGATTAATTTTATATAAAAAAATAGCTTTAGAAAACAGTATTTTAATATCTAGAACTAAAAATATAGCAGTTTATAATCGAAAAGAAGCAATATCTTGGGGAGTTACTGGGGCTGGTTTACGGGCTACGGGTTTAAATTTTGATGTAAGAAAATGGCGTCCTTATTCAGGATACGAAAATTTTGATTTTGATATTCCTATCGGTAATAATGTTAGTGATTGTTACTCTAGGTTATTATTAAAATTAGAAGAGATTTGGCAAAGTTTACATATTATAAAACAATGTTTAAATTATATGCCTGAAGGAGAATATAAAGTTGATCATCCTTTAACTACACCTCCACTTAGAAAAAAAACATTAAATAACATAGAAAATCTAATTCATCATTTTATACAAGTTTCATGGGGACCATTAATACCTGCTAATGAATCATTTCAAATGATTGAGGCTACTAAAGGTATTAATAGTTATTACTTAATAAGTGATGGTAATACAACTAGTTATCGTACTAGAATAAGGACACCTAGTTTCCCTCATCTACAACAAATACCATCTGTTATCTGTGGTAGTTTAATATCTGATTTAATCGCTTATTTAGGAAGTATTGATTTTGTTATGTCTGATGTAGATCGTTAGAATAATATTATGAAAAAACAAAATAATAATATAAATTTGTATTTAGATAAAAAAGATTATGAAATTATTAATAAAATTATAAATAACTACGAATGTAATAATGCAGCTATTATTGAAATATTAATATTTTTTCAAAAAAAATATGGATGGATATCTGATAAAATTATTATTAATATTTCTAATATTTTAAATATACATCCTTCTGAAATCGATAGTATAGCAACATTTTATAGTCAAATTTTTCGATCTCCAGTAGGTAAATATGTTATTAAATATTGTGATAGCATTGTTTGTTATATAACAAAATATAAAAACATTTTAAAACATATTGAAAAAAAATTAAAAATTAAATCAGGAGACACAACTTCTGATAAATTATTTACTTTAATACCTATATGTTGTTTAGGACACTGTGAAAATAGTCCCGTTATAATGATTAATGAAAAAATCTATACTTCATTATCTATTAATTATATAGATCAAATATTGGATAATTATATTAATGAAAATCATAAAGCCAAACCCTGAAACACATCCTCTAACATGGCGTGTTAATAAAAATGAAACATTATTTTTAAAAAAATATATCAAAAAAGATGGTTATAAAATTTTAAAAAAGAGTTTAATAAAAAAAACACCACAAGACATTATTAATATTGTAAAAAAATCAAAATTGAAGGGTAGAGGTGGTGGTGGATTTTATACTGGATTAAAATGGAGCTTAATACCTCCGAAAAAAAATGATAATGAAATTAGATATTTTTTATGTAATGCTGATGAAATGGAACCAGGAACATATAAAGATCGTTTTTTAATAGAACATATTCCACATCAATTAATAGAAGGAATAATTATAAGTGCTTTCGCTATACAAGCTAATAAAGGATATATTTTTTTAAGAGGAGAATATATAAAATGTATAAAAATTTTAAATATAGCTATAAAAGAAGCATATAGTGCCAAATTTTTAGGAAAAAATATATTAAATAGTAATTTTAATTTTGATCTGTATCTCCATACAGGAGCTGGGAGATATATATGTGGAGAAGAAACAGCTTTAATTAATTCTTTAGAAGGTAAGCGTCCTAATCCACGTTTTAAACCTCCATATCCAGCTATAATTGGTTTATGGGGTAAACCTACATGTGTTAATAATGTTGAAACTATCTTTAATATACCTAGTATAATAAAATATGGATCTAAATGGTATCATAATATATCTAACAGTAGATATGATAGTGGCACAAAAATGTTAGGTTTTTCAGGAAATGTTAATATTCCTGGAGTCTGGGAATTACCATTCGGTACACCTGCTCGTTTAATTTTAGAAAAATATGCAGGGGGAATGAAAAAAGGATTTTTTTTAAAAGCTTGGCAACCAGGTGGGGCAGGAACCGGTTTTTTGACAAAAGATCATTTAGATTTACCAATGGATTTTATAAGCATTAATAATGCTGGTAGTAGATTAGGAACAGGTATATCTCTTGCTATAGATACAAGTATAAGTATTATATCTATATTAAAAAATTTAGAAATATTTTTTGCTAGAGAATCTTGTGGTTTTTGTACTTCTTGTAGAGAAGGATTACCTTGGATTGTTAAAATATTAAATAATCTAGAAAAAAAAAAAGGATTTAAAAAAGACATTTATCTTCTTAAAGATATAAGTAATCAATTAATTAATGGAGGTTCTTTTTGTGCGCATGCACCAAGTGCGATGGAACCTTTAAATAGTGCATTAAAATACTTTTTAAATGAATTTAAAAATGGAGTAATTAATTAAAAATTTTTATATAACAATTTTAACTTGTATATTATCAATAATAAATTAAGATATTTTTTATATTACTAAATAGTGATAAGGAATATATATTGTGATTAATATTAATATAGAAAATCAATTATATAAAGTTAATAAAAAAGATAATTTATTAAAAATATGTTTATCTTTAGGTTTTAATATACCATATTTTTGTTGGCATCCTATTTTAGGAAGTATAGGATCATGTCGCCAATGTGCAATAAAACAATCTGATGATTTTAAAAAAAAAAATGAATATATAATTATGTCTTGTATGTCTTCACCTATTAATAATTCATATATTACTATTAATGATGATGATTTAATTAATTTTCGTAAAAAAAATATTGAATTATTAATGTTAAATCATCCACACGATTGTCCCATTTGTGATAAAGGTGGTAATTGTCATTTACAAGATATGACTGTTATGACAGGACATAATAATCGTAGATATAATTTTCCTAAAAGAGAATATAAAAATCAATATTTAGGTCCTTTTATTTCTCATACAATGAATCGTTGTATTACATGTTATCGTTGTGTAAGATTTTATAAAAATTATGCAGATGGAAAAGATTTTAATGTTTTTGGATCTAAAAATAATATTTATTTTGGTAGATATTCAGATGGTAGATTGCAAAATACATTTTCTGGAAATTTAATCGAATTATGTCCTACTGGAGTTTTCAGTGATAAAATTTATAATATAAATTATGCAAGAAAATGGGATTTACAATATTCTCCAAGTATTTGTCAAAATTGTTCATTAGGATGTAATATTTTTATTGGAGAACGTTATGGAAAATTATCTAGTATACAAAATAGATTTCATGAAAAAATAAATCATTATTTTTTATGTGATAAAGGTTATTTTGGTTATGATTATACTTATTTAAAAAATAATCCTATTAAAATTATATCTTATAAAGATAATAAAAAATTTATTTTTAATAATAATCAAATTATAAAAAAAATTATTTATTTAATGTTAAATTCTAAAAATATAATTGGTATTGGCTCACCAAGAGCAAGTATAGAAAGTAATGTTTTTTTAAAAAAATTAGTTGGAAAAAAAAAATTCTATTTAGGTATTTTAAAAAATGAAAAAAAACAAATTGATTATATTATTAATATAATACAAAATACAAATATATATTTACCTACATTATCTGAAATTGAAAATTATGATACTATTTTAGTAATAGGTGAAGATTTAAGTAATACTAATCCTAGAGCTGCTTTAGCAGTAAGACAAGCTATAAAAAATAATTTTGATATTACAAATAATAATTTAGATCTTCCTTACTGGAATTCTAATGCAATTTTAAATATGAGAAATAAAAGATTAAATCCATTATTGATAACCAGTAATGATGAAACATTATTAGATGATATTTCTTTATTTAATTATTATGCGTCTACTTTAAATCAAACTAAATTTATTTCTATATTAGCAGAGTATATTAAAGATAATAATTTTGTTATAAATGATGAAGTTTTTAAAAAGAAAATTGTAAAAATAAAAAAAATATTATTAAATGCTACAAAACCTTTAATTATTTCTGGGACAGGTTCTAGTTCTCTATCATTAATTTCAGCATCTTATTTAATAGCGACAGAATTATATAAAAAAAATAAAAATGTAGGATTATTTTATGTATTAAATGAAGTAAATAGTATGGGAATCGGTTTAATTCAAGGAAAATCTTTAAATAGTTTATTTATAAAAAATAAATCTGTTATTCATAATAATTCAAACATAGATACTGTTTTTATAATGGAAAACGATTTATATATTTATGAAAATAAAGACATACTTAATAAATTTTTTAAAAATATTCCAAATATAATTGTATTAGATCATGTTATTACTAGAACTATGAAAAAAGCTAATATAATATTACCAGTAACAAATTTTATGGAAAATAGTGGTACTGTTATTAACAATGAATGTAGAGCACAAAGATTTTTTCAAGTTTACGATCCTTCTTTTTATAATAAAAATAATGATAGAAAACCTAGTTGGAAATGGATATATGAAATATATGCAAAATTAAATAATTTAAATAAAAATATTACTTTAGACGAAATTATAAAAGAATGTGAAAAATATATTCCAATACTTAATGGTATTAATTTAGCAGCACCACCAGCTACTTATAAAGTACATAATAGAAAATTTGCCAGATCTCCACTAAGATATAGCGGTAGAACATCAATGTTTTCTAACATAAATATACATGAACCTGAACAACCAAAAGATAAAGATACTATTTTTAGTTTTTCTATGGAAGGAAATTATGGTGCAAATATTAATTACACACATATCCCATTTTTATGGAATCCTGGATGGAATTCTCCAGAATCATTATATAAATTTCAAAAAGAAATTGGTATTTCATCTAAATATGGTGAAACAGGATTTAAAATACGTTCAAAAAATAAATGTGAAATACACATTAAAAAAATATATTATAAACATAATAATATTAATTATAATAATCAATTAATAATTATTGCACATCAAAAACTTTTTCAAAATAATAGTTTAATACAAAAATCTAATTTAATAAAAAGATATTTTAATGATTATTATGTAATTTTAAATAAAAAAGATGCTAAAAAATTAGGAATCTTAAATAATTATTTAATTAAATTATACTGTTTAAATAATATTTTTATATTAAAAGTATATATTTCAAAATTTTTAAATCAAGGATTAGTAAGTCTCCCTTTAGGGACTAAAAATATTCCGTTATCTTTTTTAGGTAAAATTATTAAAAAAATAAAGGTATTAAAATGATGTTTTTCCCATTGTTTTATTCTATAAAATTATTTTATATATTACAAATATTATTAATATTATTAATATTATTAATTAGTAGTGCTTTTTTAAGTTTTGTAGAAAGACGTATACTTGCTTTATTCCAAAATCGTTATGGTCCTAATAGAGTAGGATTATTTGGTTGTTTACAAGTATTAGCTGATATGATAAAAATTCTTTTTAAAGAAGATTGGAATCCTAATTTTTCAAACAAATTATTGTTTAATCTAGCTCCTATTTTAGCATTTAATACATTATTATCAGTATTTGCTATACTACCTATTACTCCATATATTATAATATCTAATTTAAATATTGGCATACTTTTTTTTTTTATGATGGCTAGTATTTCAGTATATTCTATATTATTTGCAGGATTAGCAAGTAATAATAAATATGCTTTATTAGGAGTAATAAGAGGAGTAGCTCAAATTATTAGTTATGAAATTTTTTTAGGATTATCATTAATGGGCATTATTTGTAGAACTGGATCCTTTAATTTGTTAGATATAATCTATTATCAATTTAAATATCATTGGAATATTATTCCTCAATTTTTTGGTTTTATACCATTTTTAATTGCTTCTATAGCCTTATGTCATAGACATCCTTTTGATCAACCAGAAACAGAACAAGAACTTATTGATGGTTACCATATTGAATACTCTGGAATGAAATTTGGACTTTTTTTTATAGGAGAATATATTAATATAATAATATTATCTTCTTTAATTGTTATTTTATTTTTTGGAGGATGGTTAGGTCCATTTTTCAAACCCATAATATGGTTTTTAATTAAAACTATTATATTTATAATACTTTTTTTTTTAATAAGAGCATCATTACCTAGACCTCGTTATGATAACGTAATATATTTTGGATGGTTTATATGTTTACCATTAACATTAATTAATCTTATAATTACTTCATGTTTAGTAAAATTCAACTAACTTTTAGAAAAATTAAATAATGAATATTAAAAAATTTTTTATTAATATAATGAGCCAAATAAGAAGTATTTTCTTAGTTTTATTAAATATTTTTAGTAAAAGAGAAACAATAATGTATCCAGAAGAAAAAATTTATTTACCACCAAGATACAGAGGAAGAATAATATTAACATCTGATTTAGATAATAATGAACGTTGTGTTGCTTGTAATCTTTGTGCAGTTGTTTGTCCAGTTGGTTGTATAACTTTAAAAAAATCTATAAATAAAAATGGACGATCATATGCTAAATTCTTTAGAATAAATTTTTCTAGATGTATTTTTTGTGGATTTTGTGAAGAATCTTGTCCTACATCGGCTATACAATTAATCCCAGATTTTGAATTATGTGAATTTAATAGAAAAGATTTAATATATGAAAAAGAAAACTTATTAATTAATAATCCAGGAAAAGACTTAAAATATAATTTTTATAATATTTCAGGAGTTAAAATTAAAAATAATGAAAAAAATAACATAAAAAATTCAAGTATAGAGGTAGATATAAAAAATATTTTACCATAATTTTAATTATAGAGGTATTTTATATGGAAATAATATTGTATTTATTAGAGTTAATATCAATAATTTTTTCATTTTTAATAATTATTAGTGTTAATCCTATTTATACATTGTTATATTTTTTACTTTCATTGATTTCAATATCATGTATATTTTTTTTATTAGGTGATTATTTTGCTGGAGCATTAGAAATTATTATATATGCTGGATCAATTATTATATTATTTATATTTGTTTTAATGTTTTTAAATTATAAAAATATTAAGTTAGAAGAAAAATTTTTTTTTATAAAAAAAAAATTATTTATAATTAATATTTTAATTATCAATTTCTTTTTTTTTATATTAATATTTTATGTTTTAAAACATTTATATACAAAAAAATTAATTATTCATCATTTTATTAATATCCAAAATATTGGTATAAATTTATTTACACAATATAAAATTATTGTAGAATTAATATCAATACTTTTATTATCAGGTATAATTATTATTTTACATATAGGGAAAAAAAAAAATATTAAAGTTTAATTTTTATACAATAAAGAAGAATATAAAATGATACCTCTATATCATATTTTAATATTTATTATTATAATATTTACTATCGGATTAACAGGCATATTAATTAGAAATAATATGTTATATATTTTAATTTGTTCTGAGTTAATGATTAATGCTGCTGCTTTATCATGTATAGTTTCTGGGAATTACTGGAAACAAACAGAAGGAGAAATTATGTATATCATATCTATTAGTATATCAGCTATAGAAACTTGTATAGGTTTAATTTTATTAATAAAATTATATTATTATAAAAATAATATTAATATTGATTCAATTAGTGAGATGAATGGATGAAATTTCTTTTTTTAATTATTTTAATGCCATTAATTAGTTTCTTAATATTATCATTATTTTCTAATTATTTAAATAAAACTCAAATTTCAATAATTGGAATTATTTTCATTGGTATAAGTGCAATATTAACATTAATAATAGGATATATTTTTTTACAAAATAAATTATTGTTTTACAAACAATCTTTATGGGAAATATTAAATATTGATTCTTTTAATATTAATTTTAATCTATATTTAGATATGTTGTCATTAGTTATGTTATTTATTACTACATGGGTAGGATTTTTTATCCATATATTTTCTATTTGGTATATGCAAAATAAAGAAGGATATTCTAGATTTTTTGCATATACTAATTTATTTATTGCTAATATGACATTACTTATTTTAGCTGATAATTTTATTTTAATGTTCTTTGGTTGGGAAGGAGTAGGAGTATGTTCCTATTTATTAATAGGTTTTTTTTATAAAAAACCATTAAATGGATTATCTGCTATAAAAGTATTTTTAATAACTCGTTTCAGTGATATTTTTTTAATTATTGGAATGTTTTTTATATTTAGAATATTTAATACTTTTAATTTTTCGGAAATATTAAATATTTCTACATCATCTTTAATTTATTATAAAGCATTTTATTTAAAAATAATAGCTATAATGATTATTATAGGATCTTTAAGTAAGTCAGCTCAGTTTCCATTAAATACTTGGTTGATAGATGCGATGGTTGGACCTACTCCTGTTTCTGCACTTATTCATGCTGCTACTATGGTTACCGCTGGTATTTATTTAATTTTACGTAATAACATTTTATTTTTAATGAATAATCATATCCTTTTTTTATGTAGTATTATCGGTTCAATAACAATATTACTATCTGGTTATTCTGCATTAATACAAAATAATATTAAACGTATTTTAGCATATTCTACAATGAGTCAAATTGGTTATATGTTTTTAGCATTAGGTGTTAATTTATGGAAAGCTTCTTTATTTCACGTAATATCACATGCTTTTTTTAAAGCATTACTTTTTTTATGTGTTGCTTCTATTATATTTTTATGTAATAATGAACAAGATATACTTAGAATGGGAGGAATGAAAAAGTATTTTCCATTTATATACTATATTTTTTTATTTGGATCAATATCTTTAATTTCATTACCTTTTATTACTATGAGTAGTTTTACGAAAGAAAAGATATTATATGAAATATTTATAAATAAATATAAGTTTCTTTTTTTTATTAGTTTTATAGGTAGTGTTTTAACTTCATTATATACTATTCGTATGGTTTATAAAATTTTTTATGGTGAAAGTAATATTTACTTTAATAAAATTAAAAATAATACATTTATACATAATATTCCGTTAATAATATTAACAATATTATCTAGTTATATAGGGGTAGTATTTTTACCAATAAAACAAAAATTTTTATTTCCTAGTAAATTATTAATTTTAAATCATAAAAATTATTTTATTTTAGAAATAACATCTATATTAATTTTAATTAATAGTTGTTTATTATATATTTTTTATATTAAAAATAATTTTTTAATCAAAAAAATTTTTAAAAATTATTGTTATTATTTTTATTTTATAAATAATTTTTTTTTTAATAGTTACTATATAGATTATATTTATAAAAATATATTTACAAATGTTTTTAAAAAATTTTTATTAATAATAAAAAATGATCCTATATCCAAAATAATAGATTATTTATTTATAAATATTTTAAATAAAATAGGATGTTTATTATTAATAAGTGAAAATGGACGTATTAGTTGGTATATATTATCTATATATATAGGAACAATAATAATTTTAGTATATTTAACAATATTTATCAATAATCAATATTATTTTATATAATAAATTTAATTTTTATATATTAAATAATAAGAATATAATTAGGAAATTTTATGTTATTACCCTGGTTTATATTAATTCCTTTTTTTAGTGGTTTAATTTGTTGGCAAAGTGAAAAAATAAATTATAAATTTCCTCGTTGGATATCTTTAATTTCTATTAGTTTTATTTTTATAATATCAATTATTAAATTAATTTTATATACATATAATTTTAAAAATCATATATTTTTTTTATATCCTACATGGATGTCAGAATTTATATTAAATTGGATTCCAATATTTGGAATACATTTTCATCTAGCTATAGATGGATTATCATTAATAATGATAAATTTAACTGGATTATTAGGTATAATGGCTGTAATATGCTCTTGGAATGAAATTAAAAAACTCCATGGTTTTTTTCATTTAAATTTATTATGGGTTTTAAGTAGTGTTATTGGTGTATTTTTATCTGTAGATATGTTTTTATTTTTTTTATTTTGGGAAATAATGTTATTACCTATGTATTTTTTAATATCTTTATGGGGACATAAAGATATTAAAGGAAATAGTCGTATTAAAGCAGCAACTAAATTTTTTATTTATACACAATCTAGTGGTTTATTAATGTTATGTGGAATTCTAACTTTAGTTTTTGCTCATTATAAATCTACTGGTGTATTAACTTTTGAATATAATGCTTTATTAAATAATCATTTAGATTTAAAGACAGAATTTTTATTAATGTTATCTTTTTTTATCGCATTTGCAGTTAAAATGCCTATTATTCCATTTCATGGATGGTTGCCTAATACACATAGTCAGGCTCCAACAGCAGGATCTGTCGATTTAGCAGGTATTTTACTCAAAACAGCTGCTTATGGTTTATTAAGATTTACATTACCATTATTTCCTATATCATCTTTAAAATTTTCATTTATTGCAATATTATTAGGAATATTTAGTATTTTTTATGGATCATGGATGGCTTATATTCAAAATGATATAAAAAAAATTATAGCATATACATCCATATCCCATATGGGATATATTTTAATCGGGATCTATAGTTTTAATAAACTAGCTTATCAAGGTGTAATTATACAAATAATATCACATGGTATTTCTGCTTCTGCACAATTTATTCTTTGTGGGCAGCTATATGAAAAATTAAAAACACGTAATATAAAATTAATGGGTGGAATATGGAATAATATAAATACATTACCAGGTTTTTTTATTTTTTTTGCTCTAGCTAGTATCGGTATTCCTGGTACAGGAAATTTTATAGGAGAATTTTTAATTTTATTAGGAATATTTTATAAATATCCTATTTATGCATGTATTACTACTTTTAGTTTATTATTTTCTAGTATTTATTCATTAAATATGATACAAAAAATTTTTTATGGTTCTAAAACTAAAATAAATATTTTAAAAAAAAATATGTTTTTAAGAGAAAAAATTATTTTATTCATATTATTAATATTGTTAATAATTTTAGGTTTTTATCCACAATTTATTTTAAATATATCAAATAATACTATTAATAATATATATAATAGAATTATAATGATGAATTATTAATCAAGTGTATATATTATTTTTAATAAATTTTTAAATAAAATAGAATATTTTATGACCAAATTACTAATACCATTAATACCTTTAATTATTATTATTATATCATTAATATTTTTATTAATTAAAGTAACAATAAAACGTGATAATATAACAAGTTTAATTATTACAATTATTGGATTTGTATTTACAATAATATCTTTTTTTTATATAAAAAATAATAATTTTTTTATAAATAATTTATTTTTACAAGATAAATATTCAATTTTTTATAAAATTATATTATTATTGAATAATATAATAGTATGTTTACTAGCTTATAAATGGTTGTCTATTATTCGATATAATAAAGATGAATTCTATTTATTAATTATGATCTCATCTATAGGAAATTTAGTATTATTAGATGCTAATAATTTAATATCAATGTTAATTGGTATTGAATTAATATCTATACCTATTTTTGGTTTAATATTTTATAATTTAAAATTAAAATATGCATTAGAAGCTAGTATTAAGTATACAATACTTTCTATGTTAGTATCATCATTTTTAATATTAGGAATATCTTTTATATATTTAGATAATGGTAGCTTACATTTTGTTAATTTATTAAATAATGATATAATTCATAATTTTTTTTCCATAAATTATTTAACAATAATTGGTTTATTATTAATAATAATCAGTTTAGGATTTAAATTATCAATATTTCCATTTCATTTATGGACTCCAGATGTTTATCAAGGATCACCAATAATTATTACATTATTTTTATCTACATTTAGCAAAATATCAATTTTTGTATTTTTGTTTAAATTTTTAATTAATTTTGCATATATGCATTATATGCAATCTTTTGTACTACAAATACTAATTTTATTATCAATATTATCAATATTATTTGGTAATATTATGGGTATTACAGCTAAAAATAATATTAAACGTTTACTAGCATATTCATCTATAGCACATATAGGGTATATGTTTATAATGTTAATTTATAATCAAAAATATGAAACACATATTTTTTCACTAGAAATGATGTCAATATATATTTTTGGATATCTGATAAATAATTTAGGTATTTTAGGTGTAATGAGTATATTTTCTAGTTTAAATGTTAATGAAATAAATATAGATAAATTATATTATTATCGTGGTTTATTTTGGTATGATCCAATTTTAACTTTTATTTTAACTATAATGTTGTTATCTTTAGCTGGAATTCCTTTTACTATAGGATTTATTTCAAAATTTTATTTAATAGCTTTAAGTATAAAAATGAAAATGTGGTATTTAACTTATATAGTTATATTCGGAAGTTCTATGGGAATATATTATTATTTAAATATAATTATAAGTTTATATTTAAAACCATCTAAAATAAATAAAGATTTTTATCTTACTAAAACAAAAAAAAATAACTATTATTTTTTTATAAAAAATTTATTATTATTATTTGCAATTATAACAATTATATTAGGATTATATCCCGAACTTTTAATAAAGTTAATTACAAATTATATTGTATAATACTATTTTAAATAGTTAATTTTTTTTTTTATAATTTTGAATAAAAAAAAAATTATTATTAATAATAAAAAAACAAATAAGAAATATTTAATAATTTTAGTAGTATCTTTTATCCATTTAGATATAATTTCACCAAAAAAATATCCAGAAACAGTAAAAAAAATAGTCCAAATAAAAGCTCCAATAATATTTAAGAAAAAAAATTTAATATTAGAAATATTAGCGATACCCATTGTTATTGGTATTATTAATCTGAATCCATAAATAAATCTTGTTATAATAATAAAAAAATAAGGATATTTTTTAAAAAAAATACGATATTTTTTAATTTTTAAATTATAATTTTTAAAAAAAGATAAAAAATTTTTACTGTATTTTTTACCTATAAAAAATAATATTTGATTACTTAAAACAGAACAAATAATAGTAATAATTATAATATTATTTAAATTTAAAATTTTTTTATGAGCTAACATACCAGCAATAATAATAAATGTTTCCCATTCAATTAAAGAACTTAATAATACTATAAAATAACCGTATTTATACATTATTTTAGTTAAATTTATATCAAACATAATATTTTGATATCATATTTTAAAATAGTTAATATATATAATTTATTTTCGGTGAGAAGGGGATTCGAACCCCTGATATGCTTCCATATACATGCTTTCCAGGCATGCGCCTTCAACCACTCGGCCATCTCACCATAATTAATTAATAATTATTGTAAAAATATTAATAATATAATAGTATTATATACTATGTTAAAGAAAAAAAAATTAAAATTTAATTTTTTATTTTATGATTATGAAACTTTTGGTTTAAATCCTAAAAAAGATAGAATTGCCCAGTTTGCTTGTATACGAACTGATATTAATTTGAATATTATTCATAAACCTGTAGTTCTTTACTGTAAATTACCTAGTGATTATTTACCTGACCCAAAATCAATTATAATACATCATATAAATCCATATATGGTAAATTTAAAAGGATTCCAAGAAAATACATTTGCAAATTACATTCATGATATATTTTTACATCCTAATACTTGTATTGTTGGATATAACAATCTTTCTTTTGATGATGAATTTAGTAAATTTCTATTTTATCGAAATTTTTATGATCCATATAGTTGGTTTTGGAAAAATAATAATAGTAGATGGGATATACTTAATTTAGTTAGAGCATGTTACGTATTAAGACCTAATGGAATTTTTTGGCCTAAAATGAATAAAATTCCTATTTTTAATCTTGAAAAGATAGCGAAATTAAATCATATATTATCAAATAAAGTTCATGATGCATTATCTGATGTATATACTACAATATCTATTACAAAATTAATTAAAAATAAACAACCATTATTATTTAAATATTTTTTTAAATATAGATGTAAAAAAGAATTAATAAAAATTATAAATTTATCAAAAATTCAAATTTTAATTCATATTAGTAATCTTTATAAAAATAAAGATAATAATATAAATTGTATAACTCCATTATTTTGGCATCCACAAAATAAAAATATATTAGTTACTTTTAATTTAATAAAAAATGTAAATTATTTTTTACATATTTTTAAAAAAAAAAACCAATTATATCAAAAATATATTTTTTCATATATACAGTTTATTAACTTAAATAAAGTTCCTTTATTATTACCATTTAATTTTCTGAAACAAACAGATTTTAATCGTTTAAAATTTAATAATTTATTTTATATAAATAATTTTATTTTATTACAAAAAAATTTTTTAAAAATAAAAAAAATTATAGAAAATTTTATATTTTATTTTACTACAAAATATATTGAAACCAATATTTATAATGTTGATAAACAATTATATCATAATTTTTTTTCTAATGAAGATCTTTTAAAATTTAAAAAAATACATAATAAAAAATTTAATTTTTTAAATAAAATATCTTTTAAAGATAAAAGAGCTAATATTTTATTATTTAAATATAAAGCAAGAAACTTTCCTATGGAATTAAATATAATAGAACAAAAAACATGGAATATATATCAAAAAAATATATTTAATCAAAAATTTCTTCAAAATTATATATATAAAATTCAAAAACTTTTAGAAAAAAATTCTTGTAATAAAAAAAATTTAACTTTAAAAAAATTACTTAAATATGTTAAAAGTCATTTTAATATAAAAACATAAAATATTATAAAAATAATAAATGTTTTAATTTTAAATATTTGGTATTTAAATATTTAAAATTATAAATATTATAATTTATAATTAATGGTATTCTATCTATAATATTTATTCCATATTTTTTTAAAATTTTAATTTTATAAGGATTATTTGTTAATAATTTAATATTTTTAATACCTAAAATTTTTAATATATTTATACAAGAAAGAAAATTTCTTTCATCTGCACTAAATCCTAATTTATAATTTGCTTCTACAGTATCTAATCCTTCATCTTGTAAATTATAAGCTTTAATTTTATTTAAAATTCCAATATTTCTTCCTTCTTGTCTATGATATATTAATATTCCACAAGATTCCTGAGAAATTTTATTTAAAGATAATTGTAATTGTAAACCACAATCACAACGTAAACTATAAAATGCATCTCCAGTTAAACATTCTGAATGTATTCTTGTTAATATAATTGAATTTTTGTCTATATTTTTTAAACCTTTTACTAAAGCAATATGATTATTGCCTGTATTTATTTCTTTAAAACCTATAATAATAAATTTACCCCATTTTGTAGGTAATGTTGCTCTAGATATTTCTTTTATATTCATAAATATTTTTCTTTTTTTTTAAATTCAAATTTAAATATTTTAATAAAAAATAACAGTTAAAAACTATTCTTATAAAAGAAAATAATTTATTATATTGAATTTTTTATTAAAATAATTTATTTATATAATAAACTATTATTTTTAGGAATTATATGAATTTATTAAAGTCATTAACGACAGTTAGTATAATTACATTGTTTTCTAGATTATTAGGTTTTATTAGAGATAGTCTTATTGCAAAAGTTTTCGGTGCTGGTATGTATAGTGATTCATTTTTTATAGCATTTAAATTACCTAATTTATTAAGACGTATATTTGCAGAGGGAGCTTTTTCTCAAGCTTTTACACCTATATTAGCAGAATATAAAAATAAAAAAAGTGATAAAAAAACAAAAAATTTTATTGCTTCTACATTAGGAATATTAATAATCATACTATCTATAATAGTAATATTAGGTATATTATTTTCTTCTTTTATTATTTCTATTATTGCACCTGGTTTCGTAAATACAGATTTTAAATTAAAACTTACATCAAAAATTTTAAAAATGACTTTTCCATATATTTTATTAATTTCATTATCATCATTAGCTAGTTCTATTTTAAATATTTGGAAAAATTTTTTTGTACCAGCAATAACTCCTATTCTGTTAAATGTAAGTATGATATTATTGATTGTCATTTTTCCTAATCTTTTAGAACCATCAATATTAATTTTAGCTTGGGCTGTATTAATTGGGGGAATATCACAAATTTTTTATCAATTAATTTATCTTAAAAAGATAAATATGTTAATATTTCCAAGTTTTAAAAATTTTGATAAAGGAGTATTAAGAGTTTTAAAAAAAATGTGTACCGCAATTATTGGAGTAGCAGCAACACAAATATCTTTATTAATTAATTCTGCTTTTTCTTCTTTTTTAATTACAGGATCAATTACTTGGATTTATTATTCTGATCGTCTTATGGAATTACCTATTGGTATGTTTGGTATAGCACTAACAATAGTATTATTACCTGCTTTAACTGATGCTTTTAATCAAAATAAAGAAAATGAATATAATCAATTAATAGATATAGGTTTACGTTTATGTTTTTTATTAATAGTACCTAGTTCATTAATTTTAGGGTTTTTATCAAAATTATTATTAATTTCACTATTTCAATATGGAGCATTTAATTATTTTGATGTATTAATGACTCAAGAAAATATTATTATATATTCTATCGGATTATTATTTTTAATAATTGCAAAAGTTTTAGCAATAGCATTTTATGCAAGACAAGATGTAAGAACGCCAGTCCAAATTAATATATTTGTATTAATTATTACTCAATGTATAAGTCCTATATTTATTTTTTTTCTACATCATATAGGATTTTCAATATCTGTATGTGTTGCTGCTTTTTTAAATGTAATTTTTTTATATAAAACACTAGTTAAAAAAAAATTATATAAACCCGAAAAGGGTTGGTTATATTTTTTATTTCGTATTTTAGTAGTTACAATAATTTTAAGTATTATTTTATTATTTATTTCTAATAATTTACCTGAAAAATGGTTAATTTTATCTCCTTTCAAAACACGTATTCTTTATTTATTAAGTATTTGTTTTTTAATTTTTATGTTATATATTTTAATATTATTTTTATTAGGTTTTGGGGCAAAAGATTTTTCTTTAAAAAATATAATAAAATAATTATAATTTATAATGTTAAATTATAAATAATTATTTAAATATTATGTTAAACATATTTTTATATTAATTTTATGTGTATTATCTTCTTTATTAAAAAAGATAATTTTTTATGTTTTAACTTATTAAATTTTTTTTAAATTAAGATAAATAGTATTTATAGGTTTTATTATGAGAAAAAACAAAAATTTAATTCATTTAACATGTACAAAAAATAATTATAAAGGTTTGTATATAACACAAAAAGCATTATTACAAATTAATAAAATAATTAAAAAAAATAACAGTAAAGGAATAAAATTATTTTTAAAAAAATCTGGTTGTTTTGGATTAAAATATAATATTCTATTATTAGATAAATTATTAAATAATGACATTATCTTTCAAAAAGATACAATATCGATCTTTATTAATAATAAAGATCTTATTTTTATAGATGGTACTATTATTGATTTTATAAAAGATAATTTTTATCAATCTTTTCAATTTTATAATAGTAAAATTAAACAATTTTGTGGATGTAAAAAAAGTTTTACCTTTAAGTAAAAAAAGAATAAATAAAATGAATATTAATTCTAAATATTTTAAAAAAAAAAATATATATAAAGAAGGATTTTTTACTAAATTAAAAAATAACAAATTTATTCCAGGTATTAATATGGATATTATATATGAAATTTCTAAAATTCGTAATGAACCGCAATGGATGTTAGAATTTAGATTAAAAGGATATAATTCTTGGATAAATAAAACAGAACCTCATTGGTTAAATGGATATTATAAAAAACTAAATTATCAAAAATATATTTATTATTCAGCTCCTAAATATCCTATATTGAATAATAATATAAAAAATAAATATTTTACATCTGAAGTTAAAAAAACTTTTCATAAATTAAAACTTCCTATTAAAGATAATTCAAATATAGCAATTGATGCTATTTTTGATTCTGTTTCAGTTATTACAACTAATCAAAAAAAACTTTTAGAAAAAGGAATAATTTTTTGTTCATTAAATTATGCTATTAAACATTATCCTAAATTAGTTCAAAAATATTTAGGTTTTGTAGTTCCTGCTGATGATAATTTTTTTGCATCATTAAATGCAGCTGTAATTTCTGATGGTACATTTATTTATATTCCAAAAAATACAAAATGTCCTATAGATTTATCTACTTATTTTAGAATTAATCAAAAAAATATTGGTCAATTTGAACGTACTATTTTAGTTGCTGATGAAAATAGTTATGTAAATTATATAGAAGGTTGTTCTGCTCCAATTAGAAATAATTCTCAATTACATGCTGCTGTAGTTGAGGTAATTTTACATAAAAATGCACAAGTGAATTATTCAACTGTACAAAATTGGTTTTCAGGTACTAAAAATAGTAAAGGAGGTATTTTAAATTTTGTAACTAAAAGAGCAATATGTTATGGAGAAAATAGTATAATGTCTTGGACACAATCTGAAACAGGTGCAGCTATTACTTGGAAATATCCTAGTGTTATTTTAAAAGGAGATAATTCAGTCGGAGAATTTTTTTCTGTTTCATTAACTAATGGTAATCAACAAGCAGATACTGGAACTAAAATGATACATATAGGTAAAAATACAAAATCAACAATTATTTCTAAAAGTATTTCTACAGAAAAAAGTAAAAATACTTATCGTGGATTAGTTCATATTAATAAATATGCCAAATATTCTCGTAATTTTACTCAATGTGATTCAATTTTAATTGGTTCTCAATGTAGTACACATACATATCCTAATTTAAAAATATTAAATAATACTTCACAAGTTGAACATGAAGCTTCTACTTCTAAGATAGAAGAAGATCAAATTTTCTTTTGTTTGCAAAGAGGATTAAATATGGAAGATGCTATATCTCTTATTATTAATGGATTTTGTCGAGAAATTTTTGTAAAATTTCCTTTAGAATTTGCGGTTGAAGCACAAAAATTATTATCTATTCATTTAGATGATAGTATAGGATAAAATAATATACTTAGTAATAATAATTTAAAAACTATGTTAAAAATTAAAAATTTATGTGTTAATATAAATAATAAAATTATTTTAAATGAATTTAATTTGTCTATAAATCCAGGAGAAATTCATGCTATTATGGGCCCTAATGGTTCTGGAAAAAGTACATTATCATATGTAATATCTGGTAAAAAAGAATATATTATTACTAAAGGAGAAATTTTTTTTAAAAAAAAAAAATTATTACATTTAAAACCAGAAATTAGAGCAAGGGAAGGTATTTTTGTTTCTTTCCAGTATCCTATTGAAATACCTGGAGTTACTAATAATATATTTTTATTTAATGCTTTAAAAGCAATAAAAAAATATAGGGAAAATAATATATTAGATAGATTTACTTACAATAAAATTATAGATGAAAAAATAAAAATTTTAGGGAAAAAAAAAGATTTTTTACAACGGTTTGTAAATGTTGGTTTTTCTGGAGGAGAAAAAAAAATTAATGATATACTACAAATGTTCGTATTAGAACCTGACTTTTGTATTTTAGATGAAATTGATTCTGGATTAGATATCGATGCTTTAAAATTAGTATCTAAAGTAATTAATTTTATGAAAAATCCAGATAGATCATTCTTAATTATTACACATTATCGTCGTATTCTTGATTATATCAATCCTGATTATATTCATGTTTTATATAATAAAAATATTATAAGATCAGGAAATATGAATATTCTTTCTGATTTAGATCAATATGGATATGGGTATCTTAATGAAAGATAATATATATAATAAATTGAAAAATCTTTACAAATTAAATAAAAAATATTTTTATTCTAATAAATCAAAAATAGATTTATATAAATTAAAAAATTGTTTAAAAAAAGAATTATTATATGATAATCAAAAATTATTATTTAAATATTTAAATAATAATTTATTAATTAATTCTGAATCATTACCTATTAATAATAATAGATTATTAAAATTATTATTTCCGATAGATGCAATTACTTTATTTTTTATTAATGGTAAAATAGATAAAAATTTTAGTAATATAAATAATAAATATTATAAAATTGATATTGATCATACTATTAGTAATAGTAGTTTTTTTAAAAAAAATATTTATCATTATTTATCTGAAGCTTTTACTAAAAAAAATATATTAATTAATATTAATCATGTAAAAAATATTAAGGTTAAAAAACCATTATATATAGTATATTTTAATGATAAAAATAAAAAAAATGAAATTGCCATATTTAATTATAGAAATTTTATTTATATAAAAAATACTTTTTCTACTATAATAGAACATCATATAAATACAGATAAATCATATATCAATAATATTTATAATACTTTTATTATAAAAAATAATTCTAAATTAGAACATTATACTTTTATTACTAATCATAATAATAATAATAATAATAATTTTTGTTCTATTAATAATGAATTTATTTTATATAGTAATGTTTTTTATAAAAAATATGATGTATTGATGTCAAATAAATATATTAATCAAAATAATAATTTTCGTTTTTTAGGAGAAAAAACAAAATTAGTATATAATAGTTTATTATTTTCTAAAAATTCTAATATTATAAATATAAATAATTATTTAGAACATGATAAAAAAAATTCTTGTAGTGTACAATTACATAAAGCAATTACTTTAAATCAATCAATAATAAATTTAATAGGATTATTAAAAATTAATAAATATGCCATTAAAACTAATGGAAAACTAAATTATAGTTGTTTATTATTAAATAAATTATCTAGAATAAACATTCAACCTGGTTTGGATATTTTAA
The DNA here is from genome assembly GCF_012569285.1 of Enterobacteriaceae endosymbiont of Donacia proxima. NCBI lineage: Bacteria > Pseudomonadati > Pseudomonadota > Gammaproteobacteria > Enterobacterales > Enterobacteriaceae > Enterobacteriaceae endosymbiont of Donacia proxima. The sequence continues at coordinate 359,029 of NZ_CP046198.1, read as the reverse complement.
ATGATAATGTAAAATGTACTCATAGTGTATTTACAGGTAAAATAGATCATAATCAAATTTTTTTTTTAAGAACTAGAGGTATAAGTTTTAAAAAATCATATAGTATTTTACTTATATCTTTTATATTAGATTCTGTAAATGAAATTAATAATAGTATCATAAAAAATAAAATCTTACAAAAAATATCTTGTTATTTATCAGTAGAGAATTTTTTAAATGAGTTTTAATATAAAAAATATTAGAAAACAATTCCCTATTTTTTCAAAAAAAATTAATGGAAATAAACTTATTTATTTGGATAATGCGGCTACTGTACATAAACCAAAAAAAGTAATTTCTTCATTAAGTAATTTTTATGAGAATGAATATTCTTCAGTTAATAGAGGTATTTATAGTTTAAGTACAAACGCAACTAAAAAAATGGAACAAGTACGTATCCAAATAGCTTATTTTATTAATGCAAAATATAAAGAAGAAATAATTTTTACCAAAAGTACTACAGAAAGTATTAATTTAATTGCTAATACTTGGGGTATAAAAAATATTTTATCACATAATAATATTATTATATCTGAAATGGAACATCATTCGAATATTATTCCATGGAAAATATTATCTCAAAAAATAGGATTTAATATTCGTATTATACCGTTAGATAATAATGGAAATTTAAAATTATATAAAATTAATGAGTTAATTGATAAAAATACTTGTTTAATATCGATTACATATATTTCTAATGTTTTAGGAACTATTAATCCGATTAAAACTATAATTAAAATAGCTAAAAAAAAAAATATTACTACCTTAGTTGATGGTGCTCAAGCAGTTTCAATACAAAAAATTGATGTTCGAAAATTAGGTTGTGATTTTTTTGTATTTTCAGGCCATAAAATTTTTGGTCCTACTGGAATTGGTGTTTTATATGGTATAAAAAAAATACTGAAATCCATTCCACCATGGCAAGGTGGAGGAGGAATGATTATAGATATATATAAAAATAATCCTATTTGGGAAAGAATACCTTGGAAATTTGAAGCAGGTTCTCCTAATATATCTGGGATTATAGGTTTAGGTGCTGCTTTATCATGGTTTATGTCATTTAATATAAATGATATTATTAAACATAATCAATATTTAACAAAATATGTTTTAAAAAAATTTAATTCTATTTTAGATATCAAAATTTTTGGAAAAAAATATCCTGATACCAATAGAATTGGTATAGTCGCATTTAATTTAGCTAATTATCATTCTTATGATATAGGTAGTTTTTTAGATCAATATGGTATTGCTATACGTACTGGTCATCATTGTTCTATTCCTGTTATGAAATTTTATAAAGTAAAATCTATGTGTAGAATTTCTTTTTCTATTTATAATGATAAAAATGATATTGATTATTTTATAGATAGATTAATATATATAAAAAATTTATTAAATAAATAATAACATATGTCATATACTTTACCAAGTCGAAATGAAATTGAAAGTAATTTTTTAAATTGTAATAATTGGGAAGAAAAATATCTCTATCTAATAGAATTGGGTAATCAGATTCCTATTTTATCAAAAAAAAAACATTCTTTAGAAAATTTTATACCAGGATGCCAAAGTAGAGTTTGGGTATTCCTCGAAATTGATTCTAATAATAATATAAAATTTAAAGGTGATAGTGATTCTTCTATTATTAAAGGATTATTAACAATGATTTTTATTTTTTATAATAAAAAAAATTATGATGAAATAATTAATTTTAATATTAAAACTTGTTTTAAAAATTTATCTTTTGATAAATATTTAACCACTTCTAGATCAGAAAGTATAAATATTATTATAGAAAATATTAAAAATAAATTAAAAAAATTAATACATAAATAAATGTAAATAAAATTATTTTATAGAATAAATTTTTTATTATATAAATTAAATTTAATTTTTTTAAAATTTATAATATTTAATTAAATATATCCAGGAAATATAAATTTTATGAAAAAAACAAAAATAGTATGTACTATAGGGCCTAGTTCAGAATCTACATATATTTTATCTCAATTTTTAAAATTAGGTATGAATGTTGCTAGATTAAATTTTTCACATGGTACTCATAATGATCATAAAAAAAGAATAAATAAATTAAAAAATATAATTAAAGAAACAGGTATACATGCAGCAATTTTATTAGATACAAAAGGGCCTGAAATACGTACTATGAAGTTATATAAGGGAAAAGATGTATATTTAGAATCTGGGAAAATTTTTACATTAACAACAAACCAAACAATTATTGGTAATAATAAGTGTGTTGCAATTACATATCCTTATTTAATCCAAGATTTAAGAGTTGGTAATAAAATATTAATAGATGATGGTTTAATTGCGATGAAAGTAATGAAAATAATTAATAATAATATTATATGTAAAATATTAAATAATGGAAAATTATCAGAAAATAAAAGTATTAATTTACCTGGAATATCTATTAATTTACCTTCTTTATCTGAAAAAGATAAATATGATTTGATTTTTGCGTGTCAAAACGAAATAGATTATATTGCAGCTTCTTTTATTCGTAAAAAACAAGATATATTAGAAATAAGAAAATTTTTAAAAAAACATAATGGTACTAATATTCAAATTATAGCTAAAATTGAAAATCAAGAGGGATTAAATAATTTTGATGAAATATTAAATGTTTCTGATGGAATAATGGTTGCAAGAGGAGATTTAGGAGTAGAAATTCCTGTAGAAAATGTAATTTTTGCTCAAAAAATGATTATAAAAAAATGTAATTTTTTAGGTAAAATAGTTATAACAGCAACACAAATGTTAGATTCTATGATGAAAAATCCTAGACCGACTAGAGCAGAAGCAGGTGACGTAGCAAATGCTATTTTAGATGGAACTGATGCTGTAATGTTATCTGGAGAGAGTGCTAAAGGACAATATCCATTAGAATCTGTATCTATTATGTCTACAATTTGTGAAAGAACAGATATTACTATGACTAATAGAATTGATTATTATCATAATAATGATATGAGTATTACAGATGCTGTATGTCGTAGTGCAGTCGAAATAGCAGAAAAATTAAAAGCTCCTTTAATAATTGTAGCTACTCAATTAGGTAAATCCGCTAAAGCTATTAGAAAATATTTTCCTAAATCAATAATTTTAGCTTTAACTACAAATAAAAGAACAGTAAAACATTTAATTTTAAGTAAAGGAATAATACCTAAATTAGTTGATAAGATATCATCTACAGATGATTTTTATATAATAGGTAAAAAAGTAGCATTATCTAGTAAATATGCAGTAAAAGGAGATGTTATTGTAATGGTTTCTGGAGCTTTAGTACCTAGTGGGACTACAAATACAACTTCTGTACATATTATTTAAAATTTATAAAAAATATAATAATTATAACTTATATTTATTAATATTTTTTTCTAATTTTATTAATAATAAGGTTAAATTTTTCAACTGTATAATCTATTTCCTTTTCAGTAGTAAATTTACCAAAAGAAATACGAATAGAACTTTGGATTAATTTATCATTTAATCCTAAAGATTTTAATACATAAGATAAATGGTATTTATTTGAATTACATGCAGAAGAAGTAGATATTGCAATATTTTTCATTTCTAATATAAGAATTTTGTTAAAAATATTTTTAAAACCTATATTTATTATATAGGGAGAACTATTTTTAAAATTACCATTTAAATATATACCTGGAATATTTTTTATTCCATTCCATAATTTTTTTTTTAAAAATGTTATTCTTTTTTTTTCCTGTTTTATTATAGAATTAGAAATTTTTAATGCAGTAGACATACCAATAATTTGGTGTATAGCTAAAGTTCCTGATCTTAAACCGTTTTCTTGTCCCCCACCATGTATTAATGGTAATAAATTTATTTTTTTTTTATTATTTTTTATATATAAAACACCTATACCTTTAGGACCATAAAATTTATGAGCTGAAAATGATAATAAATCAATATTCATATTTTTTAAATTAAATAAATATTTACCTACACTTTGTGTAGCATCCACATGAAAAAATATATTTTTTTTTTTACAAATATAACCAATTTGGTTTATATCATTAATAATACCTATTTCATTATTAATATGCATTATTGACACTAATATTGTTCCATTTGTAATTTTTTTTTCTAATGTATTTACATTAATTTTTCCTATATGAGAATTTTTAATATATATAATTTTTATACCTAATCTTTTTATAAAATTACAAGTTTCTAATACAGCTTGATGTTCCATTAAACTTGTAATAATATTTTTATTTTTAAAATTTAAATAATTAAATGCTATCCCTTTAATTGCTAAATTAATAGATTCTGTTGCACTAGAAGTAAAAATTATTTCTTCTTTTTTACTACCAATAATATTAGATATATTTATTCTAGCATTTTCAATAGCATTTTTTGCATTTATACCAAATGGATGTAAAGAAGAAGAAGGATTCCCAAATGTTCCTTTTATAGTAAAATAATTTTTCATTTCTTTTAATACTTGTTGATCAACAGGTGTCGTAGACGCATAGTCTAAATAGATTAATTTTTTCATAATTTTATTCTATAAATTTAATTTAGATATTTTTTAAAAAAATTATTTGTTAAAATAAATATTTTATATTATTTAATATTTAAAATTAAATATTTTAATATATAAAATATAATAAATTAGGATTTTTATGACAAAAAATTTTTTAACATCACAAACTACTATTTTTATTTTTGACTCGGGATTAGGTGGTATTACAATATATAATTATATTAAAAATATTTTTTTAAATATAAATTTTATTTATTTATTAGATAATAAATATTTTCCATATGGAAATAAATCAAAGAATTTTATTTTGCAACGTTTAATTAAAATTTTACAAAAAATTTCATTATATCATGATATTTCACTAGTTATTATAGCTTGTAATACAGCTAGTATTACAAGTTTACCTGAATTAAAAAAATATTTTAGTTTTCCTATTATTGGGGTAACTCCTGTAATTGATTTAGCTATTAGAAAAACAAATAATAAAGTGATTGGTTTTTTAGCTACAAATACTACACTACAAAATTATAAAATACAAAATAAAATAAATTTATTAAAAAAAAAATATATAATAAAAATTATATCATCTCCTAAATTAGTTTTTTTAGCAGAACAAAAATTATTAGGATATGAAATTATATTAAGTGAAATAAAAAAAATTTTTTTTTCTTGGTATAAATTAAAAATATTCCCTGATACAATAATATTAGGTTGTACTCATTTTTCATTAATTATAAATGAATTAAAAATTGTTTTTCCTAAAAATATAATTTTTTTAGATGCTAAACAATATATTATTTATAAATTTAAACAAATAATTCAATATAATAAAAATTTATCAGATACAAAAAAAAATATTGTGTATTATACGAAAATAAATAGAAATATAAGTAAAATTAAAAATATTTTTTTAAAAATGAATTTTCACATTTTTAAAAAATTGGAAACATAAGATTTTTTTCTATAAAAAGTTAAAATAAAATACTTGACTATTTATTTAATAGATGTAATATAATTATTATTAATTTTGTAGTTCTTTAAAAATTTATAAAAAACTTTTAAGGGCTCTCTTTTTAAGAGAGCGTTAATTTATAGATTTGTTTATAAAAAAATTTATAAATTTATTTTGTTGAATTATTTATATAAAATTGAAGAGTTTGATCATGGCTCAGATTGAACGCTGGCGGCAAGCCTAACACATGCAAGTCGAGCGGCAACGAAATAAGAGAAGGTTTTATTTTTTTTATTGTCGGCAAGCGGCGGACGGGTGAGTAATATCTGGGGATCTGCCTTATGGAGAGGGATAACTATTGGAAACGATAGCTAATACCTCATAATGTCTTGTAAAAGACCAAAGTAGGGGATTTTATATATTTTATATGGAACCTTATACCATTAGATGAACCCAGATGGGATTAGCTAGTAGGTAGAGTAAAAGCCTACCTAGGCAACGATCCCTAGCTGGTCTGAGAGGACAATCAGCCACACTGGAACTGAGACACGGTCCAGACTCCTACGGGAGGCAGCAGTGGGGAATATTGCACAATGGGCGAAAGCCTGATGCAGCTATGCCGCGTGTATGAAGAAGGCCTTCGGGTTGTAAAGTACTTTCAACAAGAAAGAAATAATAAGATTTAATACATTTTATTACTGACGTTACTTGTAAAAGAAGCACCGGCTAACTCCGTGCCAGCAGCCGCGGTAATACGGAGGGTGCTAGCGTTAATCGGAATTACTGGGCGTAAAGAGCACGTAGGCGGTTAATTAAGTCAGGTGTGAAATCCCTAAGCTTAACTTAGGAACTGCATTTGAAACTAATTAACTTGAGTTTCGTAGAGGGGGGTAGAATTCTAGGTGTAGCGGTGAAATGCGTAGATATCTGGAGGAATACCAGTGGCGAAGGCGACCCCCTGGACGAATACTGACGCTCAGGTGCGAAAGCATGGGGAGCAAACAGGATTAGATACCCTGGTAGTCCATGCCGTAAACGATGTCGACTTGAAGGTTGTAAGCTTGACTTATAGCTTTCGTAGCTAACGCGTTAAGTCGACCGCCTGGGGAGTACGACCGCAAGGTTAAAACTCAAATGAATTGACGGGGGCCCGCACAAGCGGTGGAGCATGTGGTTTAATTCGATGCAACGCGAAAAACCTTACCTGGTCTTGACATCCATGGAATTTAATAGAGATATTTTAGTGCCTTCGGGAACCATGAGACAGGTGCTGCATGGCTGTCGTCAGCTCGTGTTGTGAAATGTTGGGTTAAGTCCCGCAACGAGCGCAACCCTTATTCTTTGTTGCCATCAGCTAGGCTGGGAACTCAAAGAAGACTGCCGGTGATAAACCGGAGGAAGGTGAGGACGACGTCAAGTCATCATGGCCCTTACGACCAGGGCTACACACGTGCTACAATGGTATATACAAAGAGAAGCATCCTTGTAAAAGTAAGCGGATCTCACAAAATATATCTTAGTTCGGATTAGAGTCTGCAACTCGACTCTATGAAGTCGGAATCGCTAGTAATCGTAGATCAGAATGCTACGGTGAATACGTTCCCGGGCCTTGTACACACCGCCCGTCACACCATGGGAGTGGGTTGTAAAAGAAGTAAGCCATTTAACCTTTGTAAAAAGGAGGATGCTTACCACTTTATGATTCATAACTGGGGTGAAGTCGTAACAAGGTAACCGT
>NZ_CP046198.1:0-2215 GCF_012569285.1 Enterobacteriaceae endosymbiont of Donacia proxima | reverse complement strand
GTAGTAAAGGAGGTGATCCAACCACAGGTTCCCCTACGGTTACCTTGTTACGACTTCACCCCAGTTATGAATCATAAAGTGGTAAGCATCCTCCTTTTTACAAAGGTTAAATGGCTTACTTCTTTTACAACCCACTCCCATGGTGTGACGGGCGGTGTGTACAAGGCCCGGGAACGTATTCACCGTAGCATTCTGATCTACGATTACTAGCGATTCCGACTTCATAGAGTCGAGTTGCAGACTCTAATCCGAACTAAGATATATTTTGTGAGATCCGCTTACTTTTACAAGGATGCTTCTCTTTGTATATACCATTGTAGCACGTGTGTAGCCCTGGTCGTAAGGGCCATGATGACTTGACGTCGTCCTCACCTTCCTCCGGTTTATCACCGGCAGTCTTCTTTGAGTTCCCAGCCTAGCTGATGGCAACAAAGAATAAGGGTTGCGCTCGTTGCGGGACTTAACCCAACATTTCACAACACGAGCTGACGACAGCCATGCAGCACCTGTCTCATGGTTCCCGAAGGCACTAAAATATCTCTATTAAATTCCATGGATGTCAAGACCAGGTAAGGTTTTTCGCGTTGCATCGAATTAAACCACATGCTCCACCGCTTGTGCGGGCCCCCGTCAATTCATTTGAGTTTTAACCTTGCGGTCGTACTCCCCAGGCGGTCGACTTAACGCGTTAGCTACGAAAGCTATAAGTCAAGCTTACAACCTTCAAGTCGACATCGTTTACGGCATGGACTACCAGGGTATCTAATCCTGTTTGCTCCCCATGCTTTCGCACCTGAGCGTCAGTATTCGTCCAGGGGGTCGCCTTCGCCACTGGTATTCCTCCAGATATCTACGCATTTCACCGCTACACCTAGAATTCTACCCCCCTCTACGAAACTCAAGTTAATTAGTTTCAAATGCAGTTCCTAAGTTAAGCTTAGGGATTTCACACCTGACTTAATTAACCGCCTACGTGCTCTTTACGCCCAGTAATTCCGATTAACGCTAGCACCCTCCGTATTACCGCGGCTGCTGGCACGGAGTTAGCCGGTGCTTCTTTTACAAGTAACGTCAGTAATAAAATGTATTAAATCTTATTATTTCTTTCTTGTTGAAAGTACTTTACAACCCGAAGGCCTTCTTCATACACGCGGCATAGCTGCATCAGGCTTTCGCCCATTGTGCAATATTCCCCACTGCTGCCTCCCGTAGGAGTCTGGACCGTGTCTCAGTTCCAGTGTGGCTGATTGTCCTCTCAGACCAGCTAGGGATCGTTGCCTAGGTAGGCTTTTACTCTACCTACTAGCTAATCCCATCTGGGTTCATCTAATGGTATAAGGTTCCATATAAAATATATAAAATCCCCTACTTTGGTCTTTTACAAGACATTATGAGGTATTAGCTATCGTTTCCAATAGTTATCCCTCTCCATAAGGCAGATCCCCAGATATTACTCACCCGTCCGCCGCTTGCCGACAATAAAAAAAATAAAACCTTCTCTTATTTCGTTGCCGCTCGACTTGCATGTGTTAGGCTTGCCGCCAGCGTTCAATCTGAGCCATGATCAAACTCTTCAATTTTTCAAAAATAATACAAAATAAAAATCTTCTAAAAATTGAATGTCCACACATATTTTCTGATAAATTTTAAAAAAACAAAAAAATTTTATATTAAAAAATTTTTTATCACGTTTAATAATATATTTGAAATTGATTATAAAGTCAAATATTAAATATTAAATATATTTAATATTTAATATTTTATACTCTATAATTCCTCTTGGTGTTTTTACATTAATAATGTCATTTTTTTTTTTACCGATTAATGATCTAGAAAGAGGAGCATTAATCGAAATTAAATTATTTTTCAAATCTGATTCATCATGTCCTACAATTTTATAAGAAATAATTCTATTAGTTAATATATTTATTATACAAACAGTAGAACCAAAAATAACTTTATTATTATGTGTAATTTTAGTTATATCTATAATATTTGCATTTGATAATTTATTTTCTATTTCTTTAATACGTCCTTCACAAAAACTTTGTGATTCACGTGCTGACTGATATTCTGCATTTTCTTTTAAATCACCATGTTTTCTAGCTTCTATAATAGAATTAATAATTTTAGGTCTTTCTATATTTTTTAATTTTTTTAATTCTTCACGTAATTTTTTAATACCTTGTAAGGTCATAGGGATTTGCTTAATCAT